>CALXPP010000028.1 GCA_944390345.1 uncultured Clostridia bacterium | reverse complement strand
AACTTAAAAACAACATCTTTAAAAAAAGCACTAATTAAATTAGTGCTTCGTGTGAACGAAGTTCACATTTGTTCTAATGAAATTAAAAACAAGTATTTAGTAATATATTTATTTTAAAAATATATAAATAGTATTAAAGAAAATTTTTATAAAGGTAAGTTAAATGAAAAATACACATAATTTTGTAAAGGGAGTAATTTCACTAGCAATATCTCAGCTAGTAATTAAGATTTTAGGTATGGTATATAGTCTATATCTAACAAATAAAGAAGGATTTGGAGATGCTGGAAATGCAATATATATGAGTGGATACCAAGTTTATGCATTATTTCTTACTATATCATCTATTGGAGTACCAAATGCAATTTCTAAATTAATTTCAGAAAAACTAGCAATAGGAGATGAAAGGTCAGCAGATAGAATTTTAAAAGTAGCTACAATATTTTTTGCAATCTTTGGCTTTTTAGGAACAAATACATTGTTTTTGGGTGCAAATTTTATTTCAAATAACTTACTCTTAATTCCTGAAGCTAAATTTACTTTAATGTTTTTATCTCCAGCAATATTTTTTGTGGCAGTTTCAAGTGTTATAGAGGGATATTTTAATGGAAGAAAGGAAATATATAAAACAGCAAAAGCTCAAGTTATAGAACAATTTTTAAAAATGATATTTACAATAAGTATAGTAAACTTTTTAGCTACACTTACTGGAAAAAATACAGAATATATGGCAGCAGGTGCAAATTTTGCAACCAGCTTAGCTGCAATGCTATCCGTTTTTTATTTACTAATTGTTTGTTTAAAAACAAGAAAGAAAGTTAAGGTAAATAAAATAAGATGCTATAAGCAAGAAAGCGTAATAAAAATACTAATAAATATAGCTAAAGTGTCAATACCATTAGCTGTAGGAGCTTTATTGGTAGCTTTAAATAGTAATATTGATGCCATGACAGTTGTAAGAAATTTAAAAACAGTGGTTGGAGAAGAAATGGCACAAATAAGATATGGAATACTTACTTCAAAAGTAGATGTGTTACTTACAGTACCATTGAGTTTTAATATGGCATTTTCAGTGGCATTAATACCAGAAATAGCAAGTGCAAAAATAAAAAATGATTATGAGGATATATCAAAGAAAATATCTTTTTCCATATTAATTAGTATGCTTTTAGCAATTCCAGCTATGTTTGGATTATATGCATATTCAGAAGAAATTTTAAAACTGTTATTTCCAAAAGCGAGTGCTGGTGGAGATTTACTAAAAATAGCTGTTTTTGCAATACCTTTTCAAATTTTAGTGCAAACTATAAATGGTGCTTTGCAAGGACTTGGAAAATTTAATGTAACTACAATTGCTTTAAGTGTAGGTACTGTTGTAAAATTGATTGGAAATTTAGTACTTTTAAAAAGTACAGTATTACTAGAAAAAGGAGCAATACTAAGCACAATAGCTTGCTATTTTGCTATATTGTGTATAACTTTCTATAATTTATGTAAAAATTGTAAATTAAATCTTAGTTTTTCAAAAATTTTATTAAAGCCTATTTTGGCAAGTTTTATAATGATTGTAGTTTCTAAAATTTTCTATAAAGAATTACTTGTTTTAGGTATAAATGAAAGTTTATCAACTATAATGGCTATATTAGTAGCAGTAATAATATATGTAATTAATATACTATTCTTAAAAATTTTGTCTGTAGAAGAGATTTTTAGAGGTAAGATAGAAAAAAGAGTGAAGACTCAAAAGGCTTGAAAAATATAGCTTTTTTAAATGTTGAATTCAAAAAATGCCGAAAAATAAGAGAAAAAATAAAAATAATTCAAAAAAAAGAAGGATTTTACAAGGCTTTGGCGAATAATGTTATTGTAGAATAAAAAAGTAATAGTTTCTACATACTAAACACTATTAGGAGGTAATTTAAAATGAACAAAGCTGAATTAATCGCAGCAATCGCTGCTAAAACAGGAGAAACAAAAAAAAGTGCTGAAGAAACAGTTAACGCTTTTGTAGATGTTGTTACTGATGCTCTAAAAAAAGGAGACAAAGTTCAATTAGTTGGATTTGGTTCTTTTGAAGTTAGAAAAAGAGCTGCTAGAAAAGGAAGAAATCCACAAACTAAAGAAGAAATTAAAATACCTGCATCAAAAGCTCCAGTATTTAAAGCTGGAAAAGCATTAAAAGAATTAGTAAATAAAAAATAAGAATTATATATTCAAAGAAAAGGTATAGTTTAAACTATATCTTTTTTTATTTTAAAAAGTATTGCAAATAAAAAAAATTAATAATATAATCAATATAAATTATTATACAAAAGAAGTAGGTGAAGTGATGGAAAAAGAACAAATAGAGGTAATTTTTTTAGATGATGATAAATTAACAATTTTAGATAGACAGTTTGTAGAATATGGAAGAAGTACAAAATATAAAGGAAAATTACCAGAAAAACCAGCAAGCTTAGAAGGAAAATATACATTTGTAGGTTGGACTAATGAAGAAAAGTTAGATTGTATAACACAGAGATTAATATTAGTTGCAAAATATAATTTAGAAGTAAATTCTGAAATAAAAGATGCTATGTATGAAGCTTCTTTAGAAAATGCAGAAAATTCAAAATTAAATGAGACTATGGAAGCTGGTCAAAAAGTAAGTGCACAGCAAAAAGCTTTAGAAAAAGATCCTAGAAGTGTAACAGAAATAGTTAATGATATATTAGAAAATGGACAAACAGAGATAGGAGAAAATTTAGACAAAGATAAAGATAATTTTGAAAAATAATACAAAGGATAATGGGGGAAAAGCAAATGAGTGTAGTTATTACCTTAGAAGATATACAAGCTTATGCAGAGGTAGATTATATAATTCATCATATGAACGAAAGATATATTGAAAAAGTGCCACAAAAGCTATTAGATTTTTTTTCTAGTATAAAAGATCCAAACTATGAAGTATATGTGGATCCAAGAAAACCATTGCAAAGTCAAGGCTTAAAGAAATATACTTTGGAGGTTATCGCAATTCTTCATGTTAAGTATTGGTGTGAAAATGAAGAAAGAAAAGCTGAGCTTTTAGCTAAAATGCAAGATAATCAGGAAAAATTTGAAGAACAATTGAGAGAAAAATATAGTGTAGATAAATTATTTGCCAATCCTTCAGCAACAGTTGTAAGTTCTTTGGAAGATTTAGAAGAAAAAGAAGATTTTTCTAAACCTAAAAGTATAACTAAATATGTAGTACAAGAAGAAAATACTGAAATAGAGGAAAATGTAGAACAAAAAGGTGAAGAGATAAATACTAAAGAAAATAATTCAGAAACAATGAATAAAGAAGAACAAAGTAAAGTAGAGCAAAATGCTTTTCCACAAAAAGTTGAGAAAAAGTGTGGATTTTTACAAAAATTGAAAAATTTCTTTTTTAAACAAAAATCAAATAATTAAAAATAATAGCAGTTCTAAATGAACTGCTAATTTACTTTTAAAAAATTAATATTTAGATTATCTTCTATTTTTAAAATATTTCCTTCTACCAATATATTTTTAGAATCTTCAGAAAGAGGTATTTCAAAACTTACTACAGCTTTATATTCTTGGTCATTATTATCTAGCAAATGAATAGTGAAATTAAAATTTGCATTTATTACAGAAGTATCTTTAATAAGATTATTAAGTAAAGTTCCATTTTGAGTAAGTTTATTGGTATTTTTTAAAGAAAAATTACTAGATACGGTATTTACATATTTTAAAGTTATTGGAGTAGAACAGTCTGCAAAAAATATAGGTGTATTGTATTTTATAATATTATCTTCATTTTTATCATTTAAAACTGTAAATTCTAATGAATTTTCAAAAGGAAAATCGGAGTGGATATATTCAGTACCAAATTTTAAAGCATCTTCATAGAAAAAGGAAGTGACTCCTAAAGTTGGAGATTTTGTTACTTCAAGTTCATCTAACCAAAGTTTTTTTATAAAAATATTATCAGATTTTGGAGAGAGGTATATTGCAAAATCAGTGTATTGGTATATTTCTAGAAGCCAAGCTTCTTGTGAAAAATTAGTGTTTTTATTTTTTCCATAAGCACTAGTATATGCGATTATTTTTGATATACTAAAATTATTTTCTTTATTTTTTTCATAAAAACTAGTATAAGAATTTTCAGCAGATATAATGCTTTTTTGTTTTGTATATATAAATTTATAAAAAATAAAAAATACGCTTATAAGTAAAATTATTTCTAATGTTAGAATAAAAATTTTTTTTCTTTTTTTCAAATTTACCACCCCTAAAATTTATTAGACTTTTACTAAAATATAATATATTTTACCAAATTATTCAATAGAAAATTCATTAATGGTAAATTTTAAAATTGACAAAAATTTTTATTAATATTAAAATATTTTTGGAGGATTACATATGAAAAAAATATTAGAAAGAGGAAAAAAATTAAATATAATTTTAATATTTTTTGTTTTATTTTTAATATTTATAAGCTTTTTATTTTCGTATAGATTTTTTTCAGAAGCTACTACTAAAGAAAAGGATAGTACAAGCAGCACAATTTCAAAACTCAACAAAAATGAAAATCCAATACAACTAGAAGAAATTTTAAAGCAGAATACTTTAAATAATGTAACAGAAGAAATTCTTGTAGAAGAGATAGATTTAGAGTATAATACAGAATATAAAAATAATAGTTCTTTACCTAAAGGAACTATGCAAGTAGTTCAAGAAGGAAAGGATGGGAAACAAAAAGTTGTAGCAATAAAAAAATATCAAGAAGGCATTTTAATTTCAGAAGAAATAGTTGCAGACAATGTAGTAAAAGCTTCTATAGATAAAATTGTAGAAATAGGTACAGGAAATGGAAACGGAGAATATGAAGCAAAAGTAGGAGATACTTGCTATGTTACGCCAACAACACTATCTGTTAGATTAGAGCCAAATAACTCTTCAGATAAAGTTTGCACACTAAACAAAAATGCAGAAGTAACAATACTTCAAATTTTAGATAATTGGTATTACATATCTTCTAAAGAAAGAAAAGGTTATATTGAAAAAAATTGTGTAACTAGTAAAAATCCAAACATTGTAGAGACAACAAATCCAGAAGAATATTCAAAAGATCAGCTGTTGGCTAATTTAGCTTTTGATATGGAATTAAATAAGCCAAGTAATCTTTCTTTAAATCAATTTAAAAAGATTTTAGAAAACGATTCTAATGATAAAAACCAAATTTTTACAAATAATGCAGAATATTTTTACTATGCAGAAAAGCAATATAATATAAATGGAGTTTTTCTTGCTGCAGTTGCAATTCATGAAAGCGGATGGGGAACTTCAAAAATTTCCAAAAATAAAAATAACTTATTTGGATATGGAGCAGTAGATAGTAATCCTTATGGTGGAGCATATAGTTTTAGTTCATATAATGAAGGAATTGACTTATTAGCTCGTGTATTTGTTAAATATTATTTAAATCCATCAGGAACAAGTATCTATGATGGAAATATAGCTAACGGAAAGTACTATAGTGGAAATACTTTGCAAGCTGTAAACAAAAGATATGCTTCAGATAAAAATTGGGCAAATTCAGTATTCAAATGGATGAAATATTTGTACAATAAGCTATAAAAAAATTAAGAAAATTGGAAATTTAAGGTTGATATTTTTATAATAATATTGTATGATATTGTAAGTAGAAATATTTAGGGAAATAGCCTAAAGGGAGGTTAAAATAGATATGCTAAAAAAAGTAGGATTTGCCTTAGTAATTATTCTAATTATTCTTGGCTCAGTAAATGTATTTGCAGTTACACAATCTGGAGAAGATGTTTTAAACTCAGAGCAAACTACAGAATTAGTTCAAATGAAAGAATCAACAAAAGCAACCTTAAATGAATACATTGAAAAATATGGCTCAACACCTTATGGTATAGCAGGATACATATTGGCAGCCGTCAGAGTATATAGTATTCCATTTTGTTTTGTAGGAATAGCAATTGGTTCTATTTATCAGTATGTAATTGGAATAAGAAAATTAGATGTAAGAGATAAAGGCTTTGCATTAATAATAACATTTGTAACAATATTATTAATATGTCAAGTCTTACCATTAATTTTTGCTATAGTAGTAAATGGTTGGAGGGGTTAACGAATGAAGGTTTTATTTGCAGTAAGTAGTGAAGAAATTTCTGAAAAAATAATAAAAAGATATCAGAAAGAATATAAGGAAATTTTATCTTATAAAAATGTTTATTACTTCAACGCAATATTAAAAGAAATACAAAAAGATAAAACTTATGATAGGATTGTTATAAGCGAGGATTTAGAGCCTTTTGCAAATAACAACTATGATACGATAGATAAATTTATTTTTGATAAGTTAGATAGTATTAGTGATGAAGCACACGATAATCAAGGAAAAGAAACTGCTATAATATTAATTTGTACAGAAAGACGAACCAAAGGTAGTTCAATTCTATTGAAATTATTTGGAATAGGAATTTACAATGCACTTCTAGGAAACGATAGAAGTATGGAACAAGTGTGCAAGTTAATAAACAGACCTAGAGGAAAGAAAGAAGCAAAACAATACTATCAAATAGATACAGAGGATGTAAATTATAGAGCTGAGAATGAAAATGAAGTTAGTGAATTAGAAATTCAAAATATATTGACACATTTTAAAAAATTAGGAAGAAATACAGATAGATATGCAGATAGCTTTAATAATATTGCTGCACAATATACTGAGGAGCAATTAAAAATTATTATAAATTGTTTGCCAATTAATATAAAAGCTGTATTAGAAGAGAAATGTCCTAAATATCAAGAAATAATGGCTGTTACAGGAGGAGCAAGAGTTGGAGGAACAATTCCATCTGGTCAAAAGCTTAAAAACGCAGGTTTAAGAATAGATATAATTAAAAATAATGAAAAACAGCAAATGAATGGTCCGATTGTAATACCATCAACTTTAAGAACTATTAAAGCTGGTAAAAGCCCTAACATACAAAAACCAGTTTCAAAAGCTTCTAGTGTAAATACTTCAAATGCAAATGTAGCTACAAATACAGTAGCAAATACTGCAAAAATTGTTAATAATGTAACAAATAATACTGCAAGTGGAGCTACAAATGTAGCAAATGCGCAATCAACTGGTAGAGCTATTTCCGGAAGAAGAATTGTTCAAGCACATAATCCAGCTGAAATGCAAAATACAGTTCAAAATGTGCAGGTATCAAATATGCAAAATCAAAATACACAAAAAACAAATATACAAGCTCAAGCTACTCAAAATATATCAGCAGTAAATAGTACTTCAGCAAATAGTAAAGTAGTTTCACAGGTTCAAACATCAGCTGTATCAACACTAAATACAGTAGGAAATGAATCAGAAAATTTAAACGAAATAGGAACAAAACAAGAAACAGTAAAAAAAGGAAGAGGAAGACCTAGAAAAATTCTTTCTCCAGAAGATATTAAGCCAAAGGGAAAAAGAGGAAGACCTAGAAAAATAGAAGCACAAGAAGAAAATACTTTACCAGACTTAGAAGAGGAAAATAATATATTACCAGGTTTAGATGATTCTATGCTACCAGGAATGGAAGAAATTTCTGTACCTGAAGTAGAAGAAAGTTCTATACAAAATACAGTACCTGCTTCTAGCAATACTTCACAACCAACCTCAGAAGATGATTTGGATGGCTTATTACCAGGACTTGAAGATGACGATATAAATAATTTATTGCCGGATTTGGATGATGATTCTATCTTACCAGGAATGGAAGAGGATTCTGTACCTAAAGTTGAAGATACTTTACCAGGAGTAGAGGGAGATATATTACCAGGATTAGATAGTGAAGAAGACAATATTTCAGAATTAAATGAAGAAGATGATGGATTATTGCCAGGAATAGAAGAAATTCCAGAAGAGAATAATATACATTCTACAAATGTAGAAAATAGTATAAATTCAAATAGAAGAGTAGTTACTTCAAATAAACAAAATACATCTAAAATAGAACCAATAGCAAGTGATGATGATATTTCAAGTTTACTACCAGAAACAGACTTTGGAGAAGATGAAGAAGGGTTAACAGAAGAAGTATCTTTACCAGGCTTAGATGAATTAGATGATTTTGAAGATATAAATCAAGTAAATGTACCTGAAGATGATTTAGATGGTTTATTACCAGGAATTGAAGAAAGTGCACAAGAAAATAATCAAGCAAATACTAACGAAGCAGTAGATTATAATGATAATGCAGAAGATTTATTACCAGGCTTAGATGAAGAAGATGAAACATTGTTACCAGGTATGGGATTCGAAGATGATTCAAATGATCAAATTGCAAGTAATCCAGTACAAAGTAATGTTCAAAAGCCAAAGCCAGCACATTCTTATACAGTAAAAAGTGGCGGATTAAGAGCCAGAAACCTAATACCAAGCAAAAAATCTTCAATGAAAATGCCACAAAATAATGTAGCAGAAGATAACCAAAATTATTCAAACTATGAAAATTACGATAATTTAGATAATATGGAAGCTTATAATACTTACGATAATTTTGATAGTATTAATGATTTAGGAAACAATGTAAATACACAAGCAGCTACTAACAATTACAATCAAAACTCATATCAAAATAATTACAATAATAATGCTTATCAAGAAGATTATAGTAGCTATGATAATTCTAATGAAGCTGAAAGCTTAAAACCAAAAGTAGACTATTCAATGTCTAGTCTAAATAGCTTATTAACACAAGATAAGAAAATTGTTACTTTTATTGGAACTACAAAAAATGGAACATCTTTCTTAGTAAATAATTTAGCATCAATTTTCTCATCACTTGGAATAAATACAGCTATATTAGATATGACTAAAAATAGAAATTCATATTATATATATACAAAAAATGAAGAAGAACTTAGAAAAATAGCTTACAATTCTATGGAAAAACTAGAAAATGGATATGCAGAAGGAATAAAAGTAGATAAAAATCTAACTGTATATACTGCTTTACCAAATGATGGAAAAGTTTATACAAATGCAGAACCAATTTTATCTACATTAGTACAAAATCACTCAGTAATACTAATAGATTGTGATTTTGATACTGATCCAGCATATTTTGCAAGTTGTCAAGAAATATACTTAGTACAATCTTTAGATATTTTAACAATACAGCCACTAACAGCATTTTTAAGAGATTTAAAAACAAAGGGTGTTTTAGAACCAGAAAAAGTTAGAGTTGTAATAAATAAAGATATGAAGGTTGGAAATTTAACTAATAAAGTTATTATTGCAGGAATGTCTTTTTACAATGATCCAGCAATGTCTTTTATGACAGAGCTATTTAATAAAGATATGGTAAAATATTGTGTAATACCATTTGATGAAAAAGCTTATGCAAAATATTTAGAAGCGATAGTGGATTGTAGAGTTTCTTACAATAGTTATCCTTCAAACTTTATAAATAAGTTAAAAACTTTAGGAGATATGGTATATCCATTAACTAGTAAGCAGGCTTATGGAAAACAAACAAACACTTATTCAAAGCCCAATAATAGTTTTTCAAATAGTATGAATAATACTTTAAATAAAATGAGAAAAAAATACTAAAAATAAAATCAAAAATATTTAATAGAGGTGAAATACTTTGGCAATTTTAGTAATAGGAGTTTTACTACTAGCAATCGCAGTTTTAGTTGTATATAATATACAAGTGCAGAAAAAAATTGAAGAATATAAAAACTTAGAAGAACGAAGAAACAAATTATCTGTTATTCAAGATTTTTTAAATATTGCTGGTGAAGAAAACACTGTAGATGATAAATTAAGAAAAATAAATGAAATAGTAATAGATAAATATAATATTAAATATTCTACACTTGTAATATTTGATGGAGCAGAATATGTAGTAAAAGCCTCAAATGTAGACAAAATGCATTATGAGACTCTATCAAATCTACATACAGAAGAGATATTTCAAGATAGTGTAGCAACAGCAACTCCAAAGTATATCACTATAGAAAATGAAAATGAAAAACTACCTTATCAAAAAACTGAGATGGGAAGAGCAAAATCAGCAATGTTCTTTCCACTATACATAGACAATATTTATATTGGATATTGGGTAATGGAAAGTGGTAGAATGCATGCTTTTGACAATATGGATACAACAGTTATTGAAATAGTAAAAGAAAATATTATTTCTGTACTTAGAACTACAGCATATCAAGATACAATAGAAAATATAGATAGAATAGATAAATTTACAGGTTTACACTCTGCAGAATATTTATATGGTATGGCAAAGCATACAATAGACAAATATCCAACTTCAGCAGTATGTATGTTTAGAATAGTTAATATAGAAGAAATTAATGAAAAAGCAGGAAGATTAATAGGAAATGATATAATAACAGAAGTGAGCAATATAGTGAAAGCAAGAATGTCTTCACAATATGTATTTGTAAGATATATGGGACCAAAATTTGTTATTGTATTTTCTGGTGTTGAAGAAGCTAGCTTAGAAGAATTTTTAAAGGATGTAAAAGCAGAAATTGAAGATTTACAGATAATAGAAGAACCAGAAGAAATTGAATCTATACATACTATAAAAGGAAAGAAAGTTCGTATTAAGGAAACCACTGAAAGAAAAGAAGCATCTCCAAAAATAAATTTTGTTATATCAACATATTATAAAGGTACAGGATTAGAAATATTAACTAAGAAATTAGAAGAATATATAGATTCAGCAGATAAAGCTGAAAGTCAAATAAATTATATTTAGGAGGTAGAAGTATGGCTGTAGATAAAACATTAAGTTTCAAAGTAGAAAAAGACAAAAGTGTAAGAGCAAGAGAGATTTTAAAACAAGTATATCAAGCTCTTGTAGAAAAAGGATATAATCCTATTAATCAAATAGTTGGTTATATTTTATCTGGTGATCCAACTTATATAACTAGTCACAATGATGCCAGAAATTTAATTCGTTTAATAGAAAGAGACGAATTACTTGAGAAAATGGTAAAAAATTATATAGGTTTGGAAGAATAAAATGCGCATATTGGGAATAGACTATGGTGATGCAAGAGTAGGAATTGCTGTAAGTGATGCCTTAGGCATAACAGCACAAGGATTAGAAACGATTCATCATAAAGGAAACGACAAATTAGTACTAAAAAGGCTAGATGAGATTTTTGAGCAATATGAAGTAGATACAATAGTTGTTGGTATGCCTTTTAATATGGATGGAACAAAAACTTTTAGAGCAGAAGCTACAGAAAAATTTATACATAAACTTAAATGTAAATACAACAAGAAGAAAATAGAAACTGTAGATGAAAGACTTACAACTGTTGCAGCACATAAAACTATGAATTTTTTAGATGTAAATAAAAATAAAAAGAAAAACATAGTAGACACTATTTCTGCAGTTTATATATTAGAAACTTATATGAATAAAAATAAAATTTGAAACTTAAATGTAAATAAATTATATAAAATTAAAAAAACTATTGCAAAAAGTTTGAGTATAGTATAAGATGTAAAAAAATAGTAAAACAAAAGATATTTTTCAAATTGAAAGGAGTAAAAATATGGATGAAGAAAATACAATGAATCAAGGATTTGATGAAGAAAATAACATTATTTACCTAAGTGATGAAAACGGAAATGATGTTAAATTTGAATTCTTAGATTTAATAGAATATGAATCAGAACAATATGTAGTATTGTTACCAGCTGAAGAGGAAGAAGATGATAGTGGAGAAGTGGTAATACTAAAATTAGAAGATTCAGAATCTGAAGATGAAGAGTCTTATGTTAGTGTAGATGATGAAGAAACTTTAAATGCTGTATTTGATATATTCAAAGAAAAATTCAAAGATGAATTTAATTTTGATGATGCAGAAACAGAAGAGTAGAAAAATATTTAAAATTAAGCAAAAAAGATAGCAATTATATATTGCTTTCTTTTTTTGCATTTATATTAATGTTAAGGAAAAGTAATGTTGACATAAAGTGTAAAAGTTTGTATAATTATAATGTAGACACAAACTTAATTGAGTATTTTTGGAGGAAAATGCTATGCTTAATGAGAGAATTGAAGCAGAAAGAATGCTTCGGAAGATAGGAGTTTATGATGAGATACTCAGCTTTTTGGAGTCAGAAGAAGCTAAAGAAATAATGAGAAAGGAGTTCGATTTCCTCTGCAACAGAATACAGACTGAATGTGATCTAGCTTCAGAGGAACTAAAACCAGTATTAAATCAATTGAAAAAGCAAGTTGAAGAAAAAGAAGAAGTGTTTTTTGCCGATATAGAAGATACTTTAGTTATAAATATTGGTTTAAAGATTTTTAATAATCTGAAGAAAAATCCACAAACTCATATGGCTGTGGTAGAAGAATTTAAGCGAGAATTAAGAATGAAGGATGAGTTTGTAAAATATCTGCTCAAAGAATCTGCGGAAGCTGTTGGAAAAGGAACTAATAATCTATTTATTGTTTTGTCTACTGAGTATTTCTTAAAAAATAGCGAATAATTTATTTCCACGAAGTAAAGGTAGAGCCATGGCTAAATAATTTAAGCTGTGGCTTTTGCCTTTTTTAATAAATGTATGTGGATGTAAAAATAAAAAAGGTATATAACTTTTATAGGTTAAAAACATATTACTAGAGAAATAAGAATGAAAAAATTAAAATATTGCTATTTGTTAGAGATTATGGTAAAATTAAAAAAGTTAGAGGAGGTACGAAGGATGAGTTTGTTTAGTTATTTAATTACCATTTTTAGTGTAGTATTTTGGTTTTTTAGAGCTATTGTATGCTTAATGGCATCAATGCAATTTGAATTTATATGTCAACCTACAAATTTAAATGTAGAAATTGCTTTGCTATTTGCAACTATTCCTTGTATGTTTTTAATATTTAAAAGAAATCTTATAGGAGCTACCATATATTTTGGAATTTACGGAGCATATTTTGGAACAGCTTTATATAATGTAATAATGGAAATTCAAGCTACTGGTGTTACTTTAACAGAAACAGCTAATTTGGTAGCAATTTGTATAGGTGTTATAATTCCATTATTAACATTTTTGGATATACTTATAAATAAAAATAGAAGAAAATTTGGAGCAGACAAAAAAACAGATTGGTTTTATAAAAATGAAAAATATGAAAGAGAATACGATAAAAGAGCTGATAGAAATCAATATAGATTATAATTTCTAGATATTATAATAAAAATTATATATAATATTGCAAAGTATCGTTAGATAAGAATAGATAATATAATGCCAAGCAGAATAAAGGAAAGTAAATGTAAATGAAAAAATCTAAATTAGAAATTATAGTATTTCTTGCAGGAGCAATAGGGATGGGACTTGAGCTTATAGCAGCAAGAGTCCTTTCTCCATATGTAGGAAGCTCAAATGTAGTTTGGACAAGTATAATAGGAATTATTCTTGCAAGTATGAGTCTGGGATATTGGATAGGAGGAAAAATTGCAGATAAAGATGCAAATATAAACAAATTATCAGATATACTACTAATTGCTGCTTTATCTACAAGTTTTATACCAATTTTAGAAACTATAATAGTAAAAGAACTTGCTGGAATGATAGAGAATTTAATAGTAGCAGCAATTCTTTGTGCAATAATTGTATTTTCAGTACCAAGTTTTATATTAGCAACAGTATCACCATTTGCTGTAAAGATAAAAAGTAAAGAAGAAAAAGAGATAGGAACTTTATCTGGAAGAATATCTTCTTTATCTACAATTGGAAGTATAGTAGGAACTTTTTTAATGGGATTTGTTCTAATACCAAAAGTAGGTGTAACTAACATTAATATTGGAGTAACACTTATTTTAATAGTAATGTCAATATTAATTAGAGAAAATAAAGATAAAAAGTATTTATTGAGGATAATTATATTTATTTTAGCTTTATTATTAATAATGGGCTTAGGAAAATGGAATTTTAAAATAAGCAATCCAGATATTATATTAGATACAGATTCACAATATAGTAGAATTTGGGTAAGAGAAATTTCTGCAGAAGGAACTACTTATAGAACCTTACAAGTAGATAGAGGATTAGAATCATATATAGATACAAAAACAGGAGAAATGGGAGCAAAATATTTAAGATATTATGATTTATTTGAGTATTTTAATAAAAATGCAAAAAATACTCTTTTGATAGGCGGTGCTGCATACACATATCCAATTCATTATCTAAAAAAATATGAAAATAAAACTATAGATGTAGTAGAAATAGATGATAAAATGACTCAAATTGCAATAGATCAATTTGGACTAAATATAAATGAACCTAGATTAAAAATATATAGTCAAGATGGAAGAAGTTTTTTAAATTATAGCAAAAATAAATACGATACTATATTAATAGATGCTTTTAAAGGATCAAGTGTTCCTTTTGAGCTAACTACTTATGAGGCACTTACAAAAGCTAAAAATATGCTAAATGAGAATGGAATGGTACTAACAAATATTGTTTCAGCTCTTGAAGGAGAAGATGCTAAATTTATTGAATATGAATATGCAACTTATAAAGAAGTTTTCGAAAATGTAAAATTATTTAGAGTAGATGATATAAGTAAAACTACAAAACAAAATTTAATTCTTGTAGGAATTAAAGGAAATTTGCAAGAAGATAAGAAAAAACAAGAAGAATATAAGGATTTTTTATTAATGGAAGTTATAGATTTTTATACAGATAAACCAATTGTAAAAGACGATTTAGCACCAATTGGAAGCTAAAAATATAGAAAATTTAATATAATTATTTCTAAAATTAAAAGTAAGGAGGTGAAAATATGGAAAAAGAATTAAATAATTTAAATATTAACTGGTATCCAGGACATATGGCAAAAACTAAAAGACAAATAATAGAAGACTTGAAGATAATAGATGTAGTAGTAGAATTATTAGATGCTAGAATTCCAATTTCAAGTAGAAATCCAGACATACAAACAATCACTAAAAATAAAAGAAAAATAATACTTTTAAATAAATCAGATTTAGCAGATGAAAGTGTTAATACAAAATGGGTGCAATTTTTTTCAAAAGAAACAATTACTATATTAACAGATGCTAACTCTGGCAAAGGAATAAATAAATTAACAAAAACAATAGATGATTTAATGAAAGAAGAAAAAGAAAGGCAAGCTGTAAGAGGCAGAATAAACAAAACTATTCGAGTTATGATTTTGGGAATACCAAATGTAGGTAAATCTTCTTTAATAAATAGATTATCAAAGAAAAATACTACAGAAGTAGGAAATAGACCAGGTGTTACTAGACAAAAACAATGGATTAGAATAAGTCAAAATCAAGAACTTATGGATACACCAGGAGTATTATGGCCAAAATTTGGAAGCAAGGAAATTTCTCTAAACTTGGCATATACAGGAACTATTAAAGATGATTTATTACCAAGAACTGAAATAGCATATGAACTCTTAAAAAAATTATATAATGAATATAAAGAAAATATAAAAATGCGTTATAAAATAGCGGAAGATGAATTAAAAGAAATAGAAAATATAGAAGATAATTTTATTTATGCTTTAATGAAACTAATAGCTAAAAAAAGAGGAGCATTAATTTCTGGTGGAATACCAGATGATGAAAAAGTTGCGAGAATAATTTTAGATGATTTTAGAAATGGAAAATTAGGAAGAATTAGTTTAGAAAGGCCATAAAAATGGAATTTATAGAAAGAAAAAAAGATTTAGCGGAAGTAAATATGTTGTCACCACTAGTATGGGCTTATGTAGGAGATAGTGTGTATGAAATGTTTATTAGGACCCATCTAGTAAATTTCTCAAATGCAAAACCACATAAATTGCATATAGAGGCTATAAAATATGTAAAAGCAAAGGCACAAGCAGAATTATTAAAAAAATTACAAAATATACTTACAGATGAAGAAAAAGATATTGTAAGAAGAGGAAGAAATACAGAGAATCATCATACTGCCAAGAATGCTGATGTAGCTGATTATGCACAATCTACTGGCTTTGAAGCTTTAATAGGATACTTATATTTAAGCAAGCAAGATAAAAGACTTAAAGAAATTCTTGAAAGCTGTATTGACTAAATACTAAAAATATGGTATAAATAAATAGCTGATTACATATTAGTTAAAAAGGCCCCTTGGTCAAGCGGTTAAGACGCCACCCTCTCAAGGTGGAATCATGGGTTCGATTCCCGTAGGGGTCACCAATTTTGCTGGAAAAGTAAACATTTTCCAGCATTTTTTATTGTTTTTCAAAGTGCTGTATTTGTTGATATGAGTGAAGTTTAAAGCTTTACTCATTTTTTGTTGTTTTTTAACATTTTTTATTTTTTATTAAATTGCAAACATTTTTGCAAACAAGCTAATTTTAAAAAAGTAGCTTGTATCAAATGTTACAGAGATTTTTGAACTGATATTTGCAAACAATGAGCATTTTTTGTCGAAAAAGAACTATATTTCTGCAAACACATTAAAAATAATGAGTTTATATTAAACTTATCGGAAAATTAAGTCGGATAAAAGGGAAATTTTTACATTGAATAATTGTAAGATGTTTTTTTTTATGATATAAAATAAATAAGAATAATTTGAGTTGGAGGAAATTATGGCAAGTAATAAAGAAAGAGATGAAGTACACAAAGCAATATGGTCAATAGCAGATGATTTGAGAGGAGCTGTTGATGGATGGGATTTTAAACAATATATATTAGGAATAATGTTTTATAGATATATATCAGAAAATATAACAAATTACATAAATGAGGGAGAAAGAAAAGCAGGAGATAAAGATTTTGATTATGCAAAATTGCAAGATGAAGTTGCAGAAACACAAAGGGAAGAATTAGTAAAAGAAAAAGGATTTTTTATATTACCTTCAGAATTATTCTGTAATGTTTGTAAAAAAGCAAAAAATGATGAAAACTTAAATGAAACATTAGAAAAGGTGTTTAATAACATAGAAAATTCTGCAAAAGGAGCAGAAAGTGAAGATGATTTCGCAGGATTATTTGCTGATTTAGATGTAAATAGCAATAAATTAGGAGCAACAGTTGCTAAAAGAAATGATAAGTTAGTAAAAATATTAAATGGTATTGCAGATATTAAATTAGATGATTATAAAAGCAATTCAATAGATGCTTTTGGAGATGCATATGAATTTTTAATGTCAATGTATGCATCTAATGCTGGAAAATCTGGAGGAGAATTCTTTACTCCTCAAGAAGTAAGTGAATTATTAACAAGACTTGCAGTAGTAGGAAAAACATCAGTAAATAAAGTATATGACCCAGCTTGTGGTTCAGGTTCTTTACTTTTAAAATCTGCGAAAATATTAGGAAAAGATAATGTAAGAAATGGTTTTTATGGACAAGAAATAAATTTAACTACATATAACCTATGTAGAATAAATATGTTTTTACATGATATAGGATATGATAAGTTTGATATAGCTTGTGAAGATACATTAACAAATCCACAACATTGGGATGATGAGCCGTTTGAAGTAATAGTATCAAATCCACCATATTCGATTAAATGGGCAGGAGATGAAAATCCACTTTTAATAAATGATCCAAGATATTCTCCAGCAGGAGTACTCGCACCTAAATCTAAGGCAGACTTTGCATTTATTATGCATTCTTTATCTTGGCTTGCAACAAATGGAACAGCTTCAATAGTATGTTTCCCTGGAATACTTTATAGAGGTGGAGCAGAACAAAAAATAAGAAGATATTTAGTGGATAATAACTTTATAGATTGTATTATCCAATTACCAGATAACTTATTTTTTGGAACATCAATTGCAACATGTATAATGGTATTAAAGAAAAGTAAGAAGGATAATAGTATTTTATTTATAGATGCTTCAAAAGAATGTGTAAAAGTTACAAATAATAATAAATTAAGTGATGAAAATATAGAACATATTATAAAAATATTTACAGATAGAAAAGATATAGACTATGTAGCTAAATTAGTTCCAAATACTGAAATAGGAGAAAATGACTATAATTTATCTGTTTCAACTTATGTAGAAAAAGAAGATACAAGAGAAAAGATAGATATAATAGAACTAAATAAGCAAATTGAAGAGATAGTAGCAAGAGAAAATACACTTCGTGCTGAGATAGATAAAATAATAAAAGAAATCGAGGAATAATTAATGGTAGGAGAAAAAGAACAGAGATGTCTTAATGTTGTTATAAGAAATTTAAATTCTGAAGAAAGTTTAAAAAAGTATTTTGGATTATTAAAAGATGATATTGATGAAGTAAAAGATATATTAAAAAACGCAAAGCCAAATGAAAAATTGAGTGAGTTTCCAGATTTCGTATTTAAAAATGGTTTTATAGAACATTTTCAGATTACATCTTCAAAAACTAATAAGAATGGTGCTAAACAGTTAGAAGAAATTAGCCTTTTTAAAAATAAAGTAGAAAAAGCAACACGAAGATTAAAAGAAGAGTGGAGAGATAATCCAGATAGTAATAAAATTTGTTCAGAAAGTTGGGCTATGCAATATCCTAAACATAGTTATGAATATTTATGTGACGCATTTAGGAAAAGTTGGGAAAATCATATAGAAAGCTATAATAAATATACAGGAAATAAATATATAGGAATTTTTATGATTGAGTATTCTGATTTAGCTTTAACAATGTATGAAAATGTTTATGCTGATTGGATTAATTGCATGACAAACGGAGATTTTAGAGAACCTGAAAAAGTTAAATTTTATAGATTAACGAGAGATAAAAATTTGTTGGAATATATCTATTCATTTAAAGAAAATATAAAATATGTAATCTTTGTATATGGTAGAGAGTGTGAAATTATAAAATTAGAAAGTATACCATATTTATTAAAACTAATGCCTTGGGATTATGTTATAGCACCATATATAGGAACAACATTAATTTCATCAATATACAGTGTTAGCATACCAGATGATTCAGAATAAGAAGGGAAAATATATAATGAGTAAATTAGAAGAATTGATAAAAAAGTTATGCCCAAATGGAGTAGAATATTATACAATTGGAGAAATAGCTAATTACAGAAGAGGCTCTTTCCCACAGCCGTATACAAATTCCGCTTTTTATGGTGGAGATGGAGCAATGCCTTTTGTACAAGTTGCAGATATAGAAAACAATGGATTTAAACTTAAGGATTATACAAAGCAAACTATATCAAAAATTGCACAACCTAAGAGTATATTTGTTTCACAAGGTACAGTAATTTGCTCTATCCAAGGAACTATAGGAAGAGTTGCAATTACACAATATGATGCATATGTAGATAGAACTATAGCTATATTTGAAGAATATAAAATAAATATCAATAAAAAATTTTTCGCGTATTGTATTCAATTAAAATTTGGAATAGAAAAAAATTTTGCTAGAGGAAGTACATTAAAAACAATTACAAAGGAAGAGTTTACAAAATTTAAAATTCCAGTACCCCCTATTGAAGTACAAAATGAAATAGTACGAATATTAGATAATTTTACAGAATTAGAAGCAGAATTAGAAGCAGAATTAGAAGCAGAATTAGAAGCAGGGAAGAAACAATATGAATATTATAAAAGTTATTTACTTATGGAAGAAGATAATTTTGAAGATAAAATTCAATTAAAGGAAGTAGCAGAATATTCAAAAAACAGGATAAATGCAAATAAATTGAATGAAGATACTTATGTTGGAGTAGATAATTTGTTACAAAATAAGATGGGAAAAACTATATCTTCTTATACACCTAAAGTAGGAAATTGTACTAAGTTTTATAAAAAAGATATACTTATTGGAAATATAAGACCATACTTAAAAAAAATATGGTTTGCTACTCAAGAGGGTGGAACTAATGGAGATGTTTTAGTTATACATGTAAATAGTACTAATGTTATTCCAGAATATTTATACTATATTTTAAGTAGTGATAAGTTTTTTGATTATGATAATAGAAATTCAAAAGGTGCTAAAATGCCAAGAGGAAATAAAGACGCAATAATGAAATATAAATTTTATTTACCGTCAAAAGAAAAACAATTGTATATAATCAGAAAATTATGTAAATTCAACCAATTATTTAATGACATCTCTGAAGGGCTTCCAGCAGAAATAGAAGCAAGAAGAAAACAATATGAATATTATAGAGATAAATTATTAGATTTTAAAGAATTAAAAGTAGAAAATAAGGAGTAAGTTATGAGTAAATACAATGTAGTAATGGAAATGAGCAATTCAACAGT
>CALXPP010000027.1 GCA_944390345.1 uncultured Clostridia bacterium | reverse complement strand
GTAAATAATGTAAACTTAGATGCAACCTGTGCAGATTGAATCATCCAAGATGCTACGGGGTCTGTTGCAACCTCACCTATGATATTAACAGAACCATCAGTTTTCTTTTGAACATCCAAACATTCCTGACCAGAAATTGTTTCAGTCTCACGCATTGATAATATATTTCTTGTAGGATATATTTTTCTTAAGTGAAGCTCGAACGCAGTTTCTGTAATACGAAGGTTCATTGTTTCATATATATTTTCAATCATTGCCATAAGCATTGTTGTTTTTCCGGCAACCTTGCTCTCCAGTAAGTGATATAATTCTTGCACCTTTTACTAAGAATTTTAAGAGTTCAATAGTCTCTTCTTTACCTGGAAATTTAACAATTTGCTCAAGTGTAGCACGCTTAACATCAAACTTTCTTACGAAAAAAGCCCATGTCTCTGACATACTTGGTCTTACAACAACAACACGAGAACCATCTTTCATTTCATTGATTTTATAACCATTTGTATCTGACAATTGTCCTGGATTATTATATTTATAAATGTTTTGGCAAACTCTTTTTAGTTCAGCTTCTGTTCCAAAAGAAAGGAAAGCCAAACGAATAGATTTACCTTGGAAGAATATCCAAATACTATCACAAGCTCTTGGTATTTTAGCTTCCATAGCTTGTCTTAGATAATCATTATCTGTTTGTGCTACTTGGCTTAAGAAACTCTCTGGTAAACCAGATACACCACCAGATACACCATCTATATTCATATCACGAATTTCATCAATACTACTATAACCTTTATATTGTTGATAAATTCTTTGAACAACTACTTCTAGCTTATCTGTAAAACTTAATTCAAAATTTTCCTTTTCGTATATATCATCAATTTCTTCTGATGTAATAACATAACAAGGTTTAGACTCACCATCTATAAACTTTAAATTTGCTAAATTATATTTTTTGATAATTTCTGTTAAAGCTTCATATCCAAAACTCTTCTTATACTCATGAATAAGTACATCAAATTTGTCTTGCGCTGTTAATAAAGATGGTGTATCAAAAGGAATTACCTTTGATATATTTGTCTCATTAACTCCATATTCTTTTGAAAGCAAATCGTAAATTAATTCCTTTACATATTTTTTGTCGTTAACATCTCCATAAGTACAACCCTTCAAAGCTTTCTTTAGTTCATATTTTTTATTTTTTCTTCTTTTTAATTCTTCTTCGGATAGACCTATATCGTAAAGGTTAATTTTTGTGATTTCATCTAGTCTTTGCTTAACAAACTTAATCATTTTGTCAAGAGTATAAGTTTTGTCATCTACATCAACTTTTGAATCTACAATTTCATTCTTATTCTTTTTAATCATATGTGCAATTGTAATAAATACAATTACAACTACTACGAACATTAACATTATATTTGTTATATTCATTAAAGGCTTCCTCCCTTTAAATTTATGTTAGATATTGTAATTCTTGTAATTTATAAATAATTCTCTTATCTGCATCTTGTATTTCTTGTATAAATCTACTATTTTTATCTAAAGCTACATTTGATATTCTTGTTTGTAGAAAGAATTTTGCAACTTGTGCTTCTGAAGCAGCTTCCATAAAAACAGAATTGTAAGGAACTGTTGCTATTCCTCTTTTCTCCCCAATATATTTAGCAACATTCTTTGAATTATATTTTGAATAATTATCTGATCTTGCAAGTAATGGAATTAAATTATTTTTTTGTAATATCTTCATATTTTGAGCATTTTCTATATATTGATCTATTAAATGTAAATTTGGTGGCATTACATAAATTATAATGCTTGCACAATCTAAAATTGCTTTAGTTGTATCTGCTTCTAAACCTTTATTTACATCTACAAAAACAAAATCATAACATTTGTTAGCTGTAGTTAGTAAGTCTTTATATAGCATTAAAGATTTTTCAAAATCTTCTCTTATTGGTGTTTTTAATCCTGGCAAAGCATCTAATCTACTTTTAAAAATAACTTTTGTATAATTTGCAATAACCTCTGGAGTAGCTTTATTACTTGCAATCGCAGTAACTAACCCCTCTGCACCAGAAGCAATATCTATTTTCCCGTGATTTAATTGTCTAGCAACACTATTTTTTCTTTTTACATTCCAAAAACAACGCTCTAGAGTATCATTTTGATAAGTAGCATTCACCATAAGAGTTCTATAGTTGTGTTCTACACACATATAAGTTGCTATAGCTGCCATAGAAAGTGTTTGTCCACATTCTCTCTTTTCTCCACTCCAAAAAGCAATTATTGCCATTTGATTCCTTCCTTCCTTTGTATCTAGTTCTCTCTTATTATCTTTACAGCTTTTTTTACCTCGCCTTGAGTTTTTCCAGAAATTTCTTCTGTCAAAAACATTATACTATCCATATAAGCATTGCTTAAACCTGTAAAACCTATTTTTGCTTTTCTTTGATTTACATAAATTGCATTTAAATCAGCTGTCTCAAAAGGGAAGAAAACAATATCACTATTCCATCTTACTTTCAAGTTTTTTGATAAGAAATTTAAATAATCATCTTCCTCTTGAAGCATATCTTTCGTAAATAAAACTTTAGTAACATTTACTTCTGTTCTTAATCTCGTAAAAGCTCCCAAGCCTTTTCTTAAACTGTATAAATCAAATGAAGTAACAAAAAACTGCTTGTCATTTTGTCCTACTTGATATAGTTCATAATAAATAGATGAATCTATATCAAGTAAAACATATTCATATTCTAATTCTTGTACACTTAAATAATTTTTAATATCTTCAAAACCTTTAAAACCAACTGCTACATCTATATCTTCATAGGTAGTTATATATTTTTGTGCAGGAGCCATAACCGGAACTATATATCTGGATTTTTGTAATATAGTGGTATCTATAATTAAAACTCTATTCTTTAATACTGTTAAAATTTTTGCTATATAGAGTAACATATCTGTTTTATCGTATCCACCTATAAAAGCAACCTTTTCCATCTTATCCTCCTACTAATTTTAGTAAGTAGTATCTCCTACTTCTCCTGTACCATCCAAAGCTTCTACAAAGCTTTCTCTTGAAGTTTGTAAACTTGTAATTTCTTGTTCAATTCCTGTTTCCACTGAAGCAGATCTATCCTCTTCAAATGGTGATAGTGCTGAATTTATATGACTAACCCTTTGCTCGCTTTGACCTTGCTCATTATATCTTTGCCATAAGCCTTCTCTTGCTTCTGTACTAATATTTGGATTTGAATTTATTAAACTTAGTACATCTTCACTTACAGCATAAGTTGGTATTGCAGCATCTTGTAAACCTGGCTCTGAATAAGTTGTTGCGTATAGTTTTGTACCTTCTGCAGTATAAGCTTCAACAATTGCATTTCCTAAACTTAAAATTTCTTCTTCAGATAATTTTATCCAAATAGTATCTGTATTACATTTTATAACTTTCTTTTTAGCAACAACTATATAATCTTCACCTCTTGGGAAACGAACACGAATATCTATATAATCGCCATTTCTAAGTTCTGATGGTAATATAATCATATTAAATTCTTGGATTCTTTGATCATTTGTAGTTTGTTCTTCTTCTTCTGAAACCATATCTTTTGTTACTATTGAATTTGCTGGAACAGAAACCTTCATAATTAATTTTTTCTCTATAGGTGTTCCGTCTTCTGCATATTTTTCTATAAGTTCTCCAGTTTCTTCATCTATAAATTCAAAATCTGTACTTGAAATAATTTGTGTTTGATCCATTGTTGTTTGAACTGTTTCTCTTTTAAAAGATGCCATAGTAACTTCATCACCTGATTTTAAATCAGTTGCAGCTACATATACTTCAGATTGTTTGCTTTCTAAAGCTTCTTTTGCCTCATTTAAACTTTTAATTCTATAAAGTAATAAAAGCACTACCAAAGCCATAATAATTAAGGCTACTAAAAAGCCTATTAAGAATGAATTTCTTGCCCTTCTTTGCATTGGATTAACAGCCATTTTTTAAAACCTCCTATATATACCTAATTTTCGCATAATTTCACCTAAATAAATCATTTATTTTATTTTACAATATTTATATCATAAAAACAATAATTCGCCACAATGTAACAAAAACTTTATTTCTTTGTAATATTTTTGTTATTTATTAACTCTCTAAAACAAATTTCTCAATAACTTCTGCAACTCCTTCAGAATTATTGTCTCCTACTACTACATCTGCAATTGCTTTCATGTCTGGACTACTATTTCCCATTGCAACTCCTAAGCCAGCATTTTCTATCATCTCTTTATCATTTACATTATCTCCTATTGCTATAACATCTTCTTTTGCAATATGTAATTTATTTATTAAAAATTCTATTGCACTCCACTTATTTACATTATTATTTGTTATTTCTGTGTAGTAATATTCTATTGGAACTTGATTTGTACCATCTTTTATAATTTTTCTAGACATATGAGAAACTTCTAAAACATCTATATTTTCTATTAATTTTAGTTTTTTGATTATACTATTAAAAATCATTTTATTATCATCACATACTGTTACTTTTAAAAATTTTTCATTTGATAAATTTTCAATATATTTATACATATTTGGAACAAGATTTATATTAGTTCTTTTTCCTTCTTCTCTTTTTGCATTTTCTTTATGATAAAACAAAACATTGTAGCTAAGGCTTTTTGCTATTACTTCGGTTTCTGTATATACATTGCAATAAATACTATTTTCCTCGCAAATTTGTACTATATTTAAAACTTGTTCTTTATTTAAAAATTTATCATATATAACTTCTTTTTGTGGAATATTATAGATTACAGCTCCATTTCCTGATATTAAATAATTTTTAGAACCTATCTCTGAAGCTATGCTTTCTACAGAGTTAGTAGTTCTTCCGTGAAGCTAAAATTACATCTACTCCTCTATTTATAGCTTTTTTTATGGTTTCTTTTGTCTTTTCTGATACTTCTCCTAGTGAATTTAAAAGAGTTCCATCTAAATCAACAGCAACAATTTTATACATAATTCTACTCCTTTTTTTATTATCAAATTCATTATATCATTATTACATTTTTTTACAATAAATTCAATGTCAAAAATTGTAAAAAAAAATATTAATTTAAAAAATATTTTATTTTGCTTGAAATTTCCAGTTTAAAATTCTTTTTTGGTGGAATTATAAATATTGAAATTACATTTTAAAAATGTTTTTTCAATTATCTAATAATATATAAAAAATTCCGGAGGTGAATAAAATGACAAGTAGTAATAAAAAAGTAGTTCCAGAAGCTATGGACTCTTTAGAAAGATTCAAATACGAAGTTGCTCAAGAAGTTGGTGTTAACTTAAAAAACGGTTATAACGGAAATATCTCTGCAAGAGATGCTGGTAAAATCGGTGGTAACATGGTAAGAAAAATGATTGAACAAGCTGAAAACCAAATGTTAAACAAATAGTTTAATTTTTATTTATAAAATAAGAGGGAGCTTTTAATTTTATTAGCCCCCTCTTATTTTTGTGATTTTACTTAAGCTTCTGGTTCAACTAGACCATAATTATTATTTTCTTTTTTGTAGATTACATTAACTTTTCCTGTATCTACATTAACAAATGGTAAAAATAGCATATTTCTATTTTCTTCTAATTTCATTTGAGCATCTTCTAAAGAAATAGGTCTTATATCATAATGTAAAACTTTTACAATCTCATTCTCTACTAACTTTGCTTCTTCTCCTGCAAAAGACATTTGCTTAATAGAAGCATCTTTTTGCATTTTCTCTCTTTTAGCTTTTGTTTTTCTAATTTGACCTTCTAATATATCAATATCCTTATCTATTGAAGCATATAAATCTTTCTCATCTGAACTAGCTTTGTATATGTTTCCATTTACTGATACATAAATTTCTGCAACTTGTGCTGTTTTCTCATTTTTAATGGTAACATTTACATCCATATTACTTTCTTCGAAATATTTTTCTATTCTTGTTAATTTTTTCTCTACATATTCTTTAATTGCTTCTGTAGCTTTTAATTCTTTTCCTGTTATTGTTAGATTCATAACAAATCACTCCTTCTCCTTTTTTGTATATTGCATTTTTGCAATTTCATTATATAGGTATTTTTTCCTTTTTGCAAGAGCTTTTGTATATTTTTTATTCAAAATAACTTCTCCATCTTATATTCCTTTTCTAATTTTTCATTTAAGTATATATCTGCAATTATTTTTAATTCCTTTAAACTATTTTCTGAAATAGAAAAAGAAAATATTTTTTTTGGATCTGCTAAAATACTATATTTTATTGCATTTTCTGTAGCTTCATTTATCTGAATAGCACTAGTATCTAATTTTCCACAATTTATACACTTAAAACCATTATCCTTTATACTAAAATACCTTAATTCCTCTTTTTGTCTGCAAAAAGTGCATTCTTTTATATTTGGAGTAAATCCTAGTATCTTTAAAATTCTAAGTTTAAATACAGAAGTTATAAAATCTAAATTTTTATCTGTTTCAGATATTGCATATAAAGTATTTAAAAATAGTTTTAGAGTATTGTAAGAGTTTTGATTTTCTGTTGTTATATCTGTAACTATCTTTGTAATATAAGTAGCATACATTAATTTATCTAAATCTGTTCTAATATTATAAAACAGTTCAATAGTTTCACAAGAATTTATTGTATATGTATCTGAGCCTTTAAAAAGCATATAATCTCCAAAACATAAAAATTGAGTACCACTAAGAAGAAGGCTTTTTGGCCTTCTTGCCCCCCTAGCACTGCACCCAATTTTTCCAAGATTTGGAGTTAATATTGTTAGCATTTTATCAAAATCGCCCATATTATTTTCAGATATAACTATTCCTTTTACTTTTAACTGTTTCATCTGTATTTACCTTCATCTTCTCTTCTATATTTCTTACTTCTATAAATTCTAAATATGCATTAATATCTCCAGTTTCTTTAAACATATTCCACGCAATTTGTTTTATCATATTAAATTCACTCCCTGAATTTATCTTTTGTAATTTAAGAAGATTTATACTGGTATTTTTTGTATATTATTTTAATTTAAATTTATTAACTATATTATCATTTTCTTGCCAATCTTCTTTTACCTTTACCCACACTTTTAAATTTACTTTTGTTCCGAGCATTTTCTCTATATCTTCTCTTGCATAACTTGCAATTTGTTTTAATTTATTTCCACCTTTTCCTATTATAATTCCTTTATGTGATTCTCTTAAACAATATATATATGCTTCTATATCATAGATGTCTTCTTTTTTTGAAGTTTTTCTAAAAGAAAATTTTTCAACTTCTACATATATTCCGTGTGGCACTTCATCATTTAAAAATTTTAAAGCTTTTTCTCTTATAATTTCTTCTGCAAGCTGTCTTGATGTTTGGTCTGTATATTCATCTTCAGCATAATATTTTGGTCCTTCTGGTAATAAGTTTAATATTTCTTTTATTAATTCATCTATTCCTATATCTTTCTCTGCTGAAATAGGAACAATTGCAGAAAAATTATATTCTTTACTGTAAAGCTCTATTATTTTTAATAATTTTTCTTTTTTTATTAAATCTATTTTATTTACAACTAAAATACAAGGTCTATTACTTTCTTTTATCTTTTCTAAAATTCTACTATCTCCCATGCCAATATTCTCTGATGTTGCTTCTATTAAAAATATTATCGCATCTACTTCAGAAAACATTTTAAATGCTGTATCTATCATAGTTTTACTAAGTTTAGTTTTAGGTTTATGAATTCCCGGTGTATCTGTAATAATTATTTGATAATTATCTCCATTTACAATAGCTTTTATAGCCGTACGAGTAGTTTGTGGCTTACTAGTAGCAATTGCTACCTTTTCACCTATTAATCTATTTAATAGAGTAGATTTTCCTACATTTGTTCTTCCTACTAAAGATACAAAACCAGATTTGAATTTTTCTTCCATAATTACCCTTCTTCTTTATTTTATGTTTATTACTTTTAGTTTGATATTAGAAAAATTTTTCTAATATATGTGGTACAAATATAATAATTCCTACTATTATTGCATTTGTACTAGTAAGAAATACTGCTCCAGCTGCAACATCTTTTGCATTTTTTGCTTTTTCATTTCTTTCTTCTGTGCACAAATCTACAGTTGTTTCAATAGCAGTATTGAAAAATTCAGATATTAATACAGATGCTATTGTTATAACTAAAATTAACCACTCTATCTTTGTTATTTTAAATAAAATTCCACAAACTAATACCAAAATACCAATTATATTTTGAAAAATTATATTTCTTTGTGTTTCATATACATATTTAATTCCATTTAATGCACATTTTACAGCTTGTAGAAAACTTGTATTTTGCCACTTTGTTTTTTTCATATTAAAATTTTCCTTTTATTCTCGATTTATATTTAACATTCCTAAAACCTTTTCTTCTTTTGCTCTCATTTGTTTTTTATCTTCTTCTTTTATATGATCTTCTCCCATTAAATGATAAAATCCATGCACTAGCATATATGCAAATTCTCTTTCAAAACTATGTCCATATTCCCTTGCTTGTTCTTCGACTCTTGGAATCGAAATAACTATATCTCCTAATACATCATCCCATTCTGAAATGCTTTTTTCTAGCTTTTCTATTTCTACTTTTTCATACATTGGAAAAGATAATACATCTGTTTCTCTATCTATATTTCTATATTCTTTATTTAAATTTCTAATTTCTTCTGGCGTAGTTAAAATAACGCTTATGTATAAATTTTTGCTTTGTATATTTTCTATTTCAAAACATTTCGCTAAAACTTTTTCTATTATATCTTCATATTCTTTTTTTGCTTTAATTCCTTTATATTCTATTTCTGAAAATTTTTCCATTTTTATTTAATCTAGCAAAAGCTTGTCTTCCTTTCTAAAATTTTAAAATTTTAGGCGATATACAACTATCGCCTTTTCTTTTGTATTTATTTTACTTTTATGTATTTTATATTGTTTATTGTTCTTGCTTTATTTTTTAAAGCTCTCATTACACCAAATTCTACTAGCTTGTTTTTATAGAATTTGCGTATTGGATTATATTTTTGAGATTCATTTTTTAAATCGTATAACTCTCTTTTTAGAGCTAATATTTCTTTTTCTTCAGATGTTTTTGCCTTACTATATTCTGACCAGAACTTCTTATAAACTTCTCTTTCTTCTGGTTTATCCCAATATACTTTAGTAGATAAAAGTTTAACATTATAGTCCTCTATTAATTTTAGAAGCATTTTATAAGCATCTTCTTTTTTATTTTCTTGTTTTAAATTCATTATTAAATTTCTAGTATCTCTTAAAAGTTTATTGTAGCATTGCTCAGCTGCAACTAATGGCAAACTATGAGTAAATAAAACTCTACTTAATCCTAGCAAAATCATATTTTTTTCTAGGAAATCTTTTTCATCTAGTTTACCAACACTAAATTTTTCGTATTCTTCATATTCTGAAATAATTTTAGAGTAATTTTCTTTATTTTCTACTTTTAATTTTATTGGTAAAACTTCTTTTATGTATTCTTCTAAGGTTGCAAAAATATTTTTGTAAATTACTATTGTTCCTTCTGATTTATTTTTTTGACTATCCGCTAATTTTACAGAATAATGTTTTAATAATCCCTTATATAATCCATCTATCTTTTTTAAATATAATTTTTCATATCTTGTTATTACTTTTTCTTTTTCTGAAGTTACAAGATTTTGGTAATCTACTTCTAATAAAAATTTTTGTTTTTGATATTTGTACTCTAAATATTCGTTTTCTTTTAATTGAACTATATTATAATATCTAGATAATGCCTCTCTTTCAAAGCTTGAAGCTGAACCACTTTTTACTTTTTTATATATAGAATCCATAATAAATTTATCTATAGATTCTAAATATAAGGTATAGGTTTCTTCAAATTTGTTTGTTAATTGTTCTTTCTTTTGAGTATCTATATCATCTATATTTTCTAGTGCTTCATATGCTTTTAATGCATTTGTTCTTTTTATATTAATTAAAAATCCATTTAATCCTATTTTTGTAGGTATTAATAATTTCGTTAGTGTATTAGAAATCCTATTAAAAAATGTTGTATCTGCAGCTAAAACCTTTAAACTTCTTTCCTCCATATAGTCTTCACCCTTTCAATTTATAAATTTTCTTTTGTGCCTATTTCTTCTTGTACAATATAAGTAACTTTTACCTCTACACTTCCATTTTGTACATCAGTTTCTAAAAGTTCCTCTATATTTTCTTCTGATAAGCTATATTCTTTTTTTAATTCATCTTCTAATTCTTTTTTTAGTTTTAAGATTAGTTCTTCTTCTGTATATGTTTTATATTCTTTTTGCTTCTCTACAAACTTAATTTCCGTAAATGAAATCGGAAGATAAAAATTTGAAAATAGCTTTAATTTTTTATTCGTCTTTATTGTATCATAATTTTCAAATTTTGAAACCCCTTTTGGTAAAATTATTTTAAAATTATTTAGATTTATTTCTATTTTTTTCTCTTCTTTTCCTGTTGATTTTTCAATTTCCTGTATTAAACTTTCTTTTTTACTCTTTTCGTACGAAATTTTGCCATAAATTGTTGCCTCTGCATTTACTTGTCTGCTTCCAGTATACTGTCCTTCCATAACACCTTCTACTAACAAATCACCTGCATTTACAGCATCTCCCACAGATACTCTTGCAGTACCATTTTGAACGATTATTTTAGATATTGTAGCTGATTTCTTTGCAACTATATTACATATTTTTGTTTCATCTATTACTTCAGGTTTTTCTTTTGCTTCCACTACCTCTACAATTACATTAGTTCCTTTTATCTTTATACCAATCCAAGCAATGTCTTCTCTTTTTAATCTGATAGTATTAATTACCTCTTCCGTTTCTATACTATTTTTAAGTATTCCCTCTTTTATTCCTTCTTCTTTTAATACTGCTCTTAATTCTTCTACTGATATATTTTTCGTACCTGTTATTTCTATATTCCATACAAATCTTGTAAGTATAAAAATCAAAAGAAATACTATACATGCTAATATAAGAAAAATTTTCCTTTTTCTATAATGATATAAAAAAAATGGAAGTCCTACTTTTGTTTCTATTTTTACTTTGCTTTTAGTCTTTTTTGCTATTTTTTTGATTTTTTTAAAATCAGCTACACTAATTTTTAATTTTACAAGAACATTGTTTTCATATTTTATATTCCACAAAAATATGTCCTGTGCTAAACACATATTTATAAATCTTTCAACAAAAAAACCTTCTACTTTAATGTTTACATATCCTGAAAGCTCTGTATATAGATGTCTTATTATCATTGTCTTCCCCCTTTTTAATAGCTATTCCTTTGCTTCAAAATCTATACTCTCTATTTTTCCCGAAACTAAAATATCATCTTCTGTCATTTGACTAAGTTTTAAGTTGAAACCATTGATACTTATTACTCCTATATATGTTGAAACTCTAACAAAAAAATCTTCATATTCTAAAATGGCTTTAAAATTCTCTATTAACATTTCATCAAATGCAGTAATTGTTATTTTAGGGATTTTTCCGAACTACTTCTCTTGGAAGTTCTAAAGCAGCTTTTACTTTTCTATTAATATTTGATAATTTTCTCATAAAAAAACACCTCTTCTTTAGAATATATATTCTAAAAAAAGAAGTGTATGACTTATTTATTCTTCTAGTAATTTCAAAATTTCTTCATTTTTTTGAAGTTCTTCTGCTAAATATTCAATTACTTTTTTCTTTCCTTTAGATACAGCTGCTATCGCAACACCTTTATCTTTTCTTAGTCTTAGACTAGCATATTTTAAAATTAAAGGTTTTTGAGTTACCGCAGCCAAAACAACATCTTTGTCATCTCTTAGTCTTTTACTTGCATAATATAAAACTTGTCCATCATTCTTTACTGCTGTTAAAATAACATCTTTATCATCTTTTAGTCTATTACTTGCATAGCAACCTGTCCACCCAACTTGAGAAACCGCAGCTAAAACAACATCTTTATCATCTTTTAATCTATCGCTTGCAAATTCTAAAGCTCCTCCATCTGTTCTAACAGCATTAAGCAATACTTCTTTGTCATCTCTAATTTCAGAACTTGCCCACTCAATTAAAAGTGGCATTGTCTTTACTCTTTCTAAATAAAAATCTCTATTATTTGTATTTTTTTTTGCATCAATCACTTCTATACTGTCTGCCATTTTCTCCTCCTTGAACCTTAGGGACACTCCTTAAAGTTCATTTTTAATAAAAAAGTTCAAAGTTAGTTAATTAATTTTTCTAAGTTCAAGCTCTTCCTTCTCCTTATTAAAGTAAACTTCTATTTTATCTCCAGAGTCAATTTCTTTTGCAATAATTGCTCTACTTACTAGTGTTTCTACTTCACTTTGAATAGTTCTTTTAAGCGGTCTTGCACCAAAATTTATATCGTATCCAATTTCTATTATAAAATCGATAGCTTCTTTTGTAATATTGAAACTTATATTTTTATAAGATAAACGCTTACTTAAGTCTTTAAGCATTAATTTTACTATATTATAAACTTGTTCTTTTCCAAGTGGATTAAAACATATAGTTTCATCTAAACGATTTAAAAACTCTGGTCTAAAATGCGTTCTTAAAGCTTGGTTTATTTCTTCTCTTGCTTCATCTGTTATTTTTCCATTTTCGCTAATACTATCTAATATATATTGTGATCCTAAATTTGAAGTTAAAATAAGTATAGTATTTTTAAAATCTATTAGTCTTCCTTGTGAATCTGTAACTCTACCATCATCTAATATTTGCAAGAAAATATTAAATACATCAGGATGTGCTTTTTCAACTTCATCAAATAATACTACTGAATACGGTTTTCTACGAACAGCTTCTGTTAATTGTCCACCTTCTTCGTATCCCACATAACCTGGAGGTGCACCTATTAATCTTGTAACACTAAATTTTTCCATATATTCAGACATATCTATACGAATCATATTTTTTTCATCATCAAACAATGTTCTTGCTAATGTTTTTGCAAGTTCTGTTTTACCTACACCAGTAGGTCCTAGAAATAAGAAAGAACCAATTGGTCTATTTGGATTTGCAATTCCTGCACGAGAACGAATAATACATTCTGTAACTTTCTTTACAGCTTCATCTTGTCCTATTACACTTTCATGTAAAGTTTTCTCTAAATTCATTATTTTTAATCTTTCACCTTCTTGCATCTTGGTAACAGGAATTCCAGTCCAACGAGATACTATTTGCTGAATTTCATCTGCTGTTACTTTATTTCTTAAAAGTGTTGACTTTCCACCTTGTCTTTTTTCAGCTTCTTTTTCTTCTTGCTCTAGTACAGTTTTTAGATTTGGAAGTGTTGAATATTTAAGCTCAGCAGCCTTATTTAAATCATAATTTCTTTCGGCTTGTTCTATTTGTGCATTTACAACATCTATCTGCTCTTTTAAAGCTTTTACTCTAGCAATATTTTTCTTTTCTTCTTCCCATTTTGCTTTCATCTCTGTAAATTTATCTCTTAAATCTGCAAGTTCTTTTTGTACTTTTGCTAGCTGTCCTTTTGAATTTCCATCTTCTTCTCTTTCTAAAGCCGCTTCTTCTATCTCGTATTGCATTATTTTTCTAGATATCTCATCTAATTCGATAGGCATAGATTCCATTTCTGTTCTTACCATTGCACAAGCTTCATCTATCAAATCTATTGCTTTATCTGGCAAAAATCTATCTGTAATATATCTATTTGAAAGTGTTGCGGCAGCAATTAGTGCTTGGTCTTGAATTTTTACTCCATGAAATATTTCAAACTTTTCTTGAATACCACGAAGAATTGTTATTGTATCCTCTACGGTAGGCTCATTTACCATAACAGGTTGAAATCTTCTTGCTAAAGCAGGATCTTTCTCTATGTATTCTCTATACTCATCTAATGTGGTAGCTCCCATACAATGAAGCTCTCCTCTAGAAAGCTTTGGTTTTAAGAGGTTACTAGCATCCATTGCACCTTCTGACTTACCTGCACCTACTAAATTGTGAATTTCATCTATAAACAAAAGAATATTTCCTTCACTTTTATCTAATTCATTTATTACAGAAGTAAGTCTTTCTTCAAATTCACCTTTATATTTTGCTCCTGCTATTAACAAACCTAAATCTAAAGAATATATATGTTTATTTTTTAAACTAGTTGGAACATCTCCTCTTACAATTCTTTGAGCTAATCCTTCTACTATAGCTGTTTTACCAACACCAGGCTCACCTATTAAAACTGGGTTATTTTTAGTTTTACGAGTTAATATCCTCATTACATTTCTAATTTCATCATCTCTACCAATAACAGGGTCTAGTTTATTGTTTCTAGCTTGCTCTGTTACATCTTTTCCAAATTTTGATAATACATCATAAGTATTTTCTGGTGTATCTGTTTTTACAGATACATTTCCTCTAACTTCCTTTAAAGCAACTAAAAATCTATGTTTATCTATTCTGTATAGCTTAAATAATTTTCCAAGTTTCTGTGTGCACTTATCTATAATTCCTAGCATTATATGCTCTACAGAAATATATTCATCTTTCATATTTTTGGCTTGTTTTTCTGATTCTTGCAAAGCTTCTTCTACTTCGGGTGAAAATCTCATTGCTACATTTCCTGTAATTTTTGGAAGACTCCTTATTTCTTCTTCTACATTTTCCTTTAATCCTTCAACATTTACACCCATATTATTAAGCAGCTGATAGATTAAGTTATTTTCATTATTTACCATTGCATCTATCATGTGAAATTCTGTTATTTCTGCATTTCTATTTTGTATTGCTATATTACTCGCATCTGATATTAATGCTTTAGATTTCTCTGTTAAACTAGAAACATTCATATATAATCCTTCCTTTCTTAATATGAAAGTATTGTATCATTTATTTTATTTTTTTTAAATATATTTTACGAAAATATACAAAAAAAATAAGCCCCGTCAGCCGGGGCTAGCAATCCTCGCTATTTTCCTCTGATTGAGCCAATTTGTAAAGAGCTCTTTCATATCTGCTCATATCTATCAGCTCATATTTATCAGAAAAACATTTTTGAAGATGCTCGTACAAAGGCATTAGCTCCACATTTCCCACTGTTCTAAGTTTAACCAGACTATCTTTTGCAGTATTTTGGTCAGAAGTATAAATGATTCGGTCAAATAAAACAACCAAACATTCATCTTTTAATTGTATTCTGTACTCTGTTCTGCTTGTCTGACAAGTTAGAATTTTTACCGGTATTATAGTAGAAAAATCAAAATCATTAAAACAGCCTTTTAAGGCACTTAGCGCCTTAAAGAAATCATCTCCTTCTTTGTATTGTGTCTTTACACCAGCCTCTTCCCAAAGCATTTCAAGCTTTATCTTTTTTGGGTTACTGGTTTTACGGCGCATTATGAATGTCTGTTTTCTTATTCCTATATTATCTACGCTGTCTCTTAATTTCAAGCTTCCTCCACTTTTTAGCAAACTATTTTCCTCATCATCATAGTAGGTGTCGGTGTATAAGCTATTTTTGAATCTCTTCCGGTCAATGCTTTCTTTGAGCTGAAAAAAATTGTAAATCTCCTGTATTATTTCATCAAGAGACATTATGCAGCCACTTTTTAGCATTAACTTTTTCTCTTTTTTTCTGCCTTCCATAGTTGCTCCTCCATTTTTTTGGAACTTATTAATGGTTTATAGTTATCTTTGTTATTATAGCACCTCAAATATCTTTTAGCAACTTTTTTGTCAAAAAAGACTTAAAAATAAAATTGAAGTGAACCTATTTCAGTTCACTTCAATTTCCAAATCTTTTTTAGTTAGCTTTTCTTCCTTCAGCTTTTCCTAATACAATATAGTGTTTGTAATATTCTATATTATTATTTCCAAAAGCTTTTGCTAAATCTTCATATTTTTTATACATACTTAGTTTAAATTCTGCACTTGCATCTCTTCCTTCTGTAATTCCATTGCTTGCAAAATGATTTATTGCTGCAACATAATCACTTCCGAAAGCTTTTTTTAAGTCTTCATTATTTTCTAAATAGTATTTTACATCAAAGAATTCTGAAGCTTGTCTTCCTTCTTTAATTCCACTATTTTTAAAATGTTCGTAAGCTGCTTTATAATCATTTCCAAAGGCTTTAGCTAAGTCTTCATATTTATTTAGATAATATTTTGCATCAAAGGTTAGAGAAGCTATTCTTCCTTCATTTATACCTGTATTTAACCAATGATTCTTCAAAGCTTCTGCATTATCTCCAAAAGCTGCTTTTAAGTCTGAATATAAATCTGAATACAATTTTGCATTAAATACAGCATTTTCATTTAAAGTTGCAAAAGAAACTTCTGGTTCAGATGCTTCATTTGCTTGTCTTCCTTCTTTAATACCGAAATTTATATAATGTACCATTAAGTCATATGGGTTCATATCTTTTAAGTCGCTATTATTGTTTTTATAGTATTCGCCCCAATATTCTCTTGAACTTTCTCTAAGCTCTTTCCAACCAAAATTTATGAAATGTTCATAAGCCCCTTTATAGTTGTTTCCATACGCATTTTTTAAATCCACATTGCTATTTAAGTAGTGAGCTGGATTAAATATTGGAGATGCTTGTCTTCCTTCATTTATTCCATTTGTTAACCAATGTGTTCTTAAAGCCGCTTCATCATTTCCAAAAGCTGCTTTTAAATCTGCATATTTATTTGCATAATAATTTGCATCAAATAATAAATTTGCAATTTGATCTGCTGTATAGTTTGGCACTTCAGGTGTTGGTTCTGGTGTTGGCTCTGGTTCTGGTTCTGGTGTTACTTCACCTTTTGTATTCTCTAAAACACAAGTCCAAGCTTCATATGGATTTTCTTGATACCATACAGAACCATCTTTTCTTAATGCTAAAAGACCATCTGGTAATCTTACTGCATTAATAACATCTGTTAATACTAAATTTATATCATCATAATATAGTTCATAATTATTTTTTAAAGTATAAGCATTATGAGTAGCATATCCATTAAAATCTGTTAATCCATTCCAAGAATAAACATAAGTTTTATCTGTTACATTTAAATTGTAAAAGCTTCCGTCTGTAAGTGTATATACTGTTAGTGGTTGAAAATCACCATATCCAATTTTACTAACATTATTTGCAACTTCTCTTGATGTACTATCATATTCACTCCAAGAATATAATGTATTTCCTATTAAATAATATGATCCTTCTGCACTATCGAAAGCTTGCTCAGAAACTAAAGCTTTTGTTTCTATATAATAAGTTTTTCCATCTTTTACATAGAAGTTTCCTTCTGTTTTTGTAACATTAGTATCTACATCTTCTACAACTATACTATCTTCTTCTGTTGAAATTTTATATGTAACTTTATTTAAAGTTCCATCTGTTGTTAGATAAGAAGCAAAATTCCAACCCTCAGATATATCTTTTACATTTTCTACAGTTTTTGTCATTGGATTATTTGTATCTTCACCATCATAAGAAAGTATAGTAGCAGTATTTCCTTTTAGATACATATTTAAGTTTCTAGTAGGATATACATATTTTGATACATTAGAATCTATTTTTTTCATTTGAGCTTTTGGATCACTTAAATTAGCTCTATATAAATCTCCACTAGCTGTTAAAACTGCATTATAATATAATTTTGCACTATCGCAATTAGTTTTTTCTTCTGGATTTGCATTTACTTTACTTTCAGAAATTGTAATAGTAACCGTTTTTTCTGAAAATTCACTTTTTAAAGTTACATCTGTGCTACCTGCTTTTTTAGCTCTTAAGCTATAGCTTTGATTATAATTATCACCTTTTTCTAATTCTACATTTGAATTTGAAAAATTAATTTCTATTGTTGGCTCCATATGTCCGCCCCAAGTTGAAAATAAGAATAAAGCTTGTCCTACATAAATAGATTCTTCTTTTATTTCAAAAGATTCAATTACATAGTTTCCAGCATTAGTAACTCCAATTTCATCAGCCATTTGTGCACCATATAGAACAATATTATCTGGTACATTTATTGTTGGTAAACTTTCTTTATCTACTTTATCAACTGAAATAGAAGATAATTTACTAAAACCTGTTAAATCAACTGTTTTATCTCCACTAAGATAAGTAAATGAAACAGCATTTAAATTAGTTAAATTTTTTAACTCTTCATATCCTTTTTCTGTAAGGCCCTCTCCTAAAGATATAGAAACTACATTTTCTAATTCTTCTTTAGTATATTTTCCATCATTATTTGGATCCCAATACTTTAAAGCTTGTTTTAGAGTTTCATCTGTAATCTCTACAAATTTTTCTTCGCCTTCTGATGCATAAACAGCTAAGCTAGAAAAACAAGAAAATAACAAAGTAAATATTAATAATAAGCTTATTACTTTTTTATCTAATTTACTCATTTTCTTCCCTCCTTATTTTAAATTTTACAAAATAATTATATCATTAAATTTTATTTTTTCAACATAATTTACACAATGTTCATAAACTTATTTTCTACTTTTTATCCCATTATTTTATTAATTTTTAATGCTTCTATATATTTTTTTGCTTCCTCATCTAATTCAAAATTTGGTTTATCTATAAAATATTTAGCAAATTTGCTAGTGTTATTTTTTAAATCTTCTAGCATCTGTTCCACTTTTAATACTTCTTTTATATAAAAATCTACATCATCATATTCTTCTTCAATTATCTTTTGGTTAATTATTTGACTTAAAACAAAAACATAATTATTATATTCTTCAATATTGTATCTATCTAAAGAAATAGCTAGCTTTAAATTTTCTAAAACTTTGCTATCTTCTCCTTTTTCTAAAAAGTAATTTACATTTACTAAATATGCTTCTACACAATATTTATTTTGTTCTAAGATTTCATCTGCAAGTTCCTTGGCATTATTTAAGTTATTGTTTTCTAAATTATTTTCTATTCTTTTTAACTTTGCTTCTGTATAGTTTGGTAAAAAGTTTAAAGATAAGCTATAATTTCCAATATAATTTGCAAAACTTGCTATACCAAAATATATATTTAATACTAATACAGCAGGCAAACAAATTACTATCAAAAAGCTTTTCTTTATTTCTATATATTTTGATTTTTGATGGTCATAATTTATTGAAATTATAAGTAATAATATAAACAAAATACTCATAAATTCAAAATCAAATTCAAAAAAACAATGTATTAAAATTGTAAATAGTAATAAAAAGCTTATTAAGCTATCGTATTTTTCTTCTAATTTATCACTTTCTTTCCTATATTTTAAATAATTTTTTAAGTATATTAATATTCTTCTTACTAAACTTATAAAAACTACTAATGCCACTATTATCCCATAATCTAATGCAAGTTGTAAAATATCATTATGAACAAATTTAACAGAGTACATTGCTGTTTGAACTTCTGGATAACAATAAGAATATCCCATATATCCAAGTCCAAACGGATTAGTTATTATAAGTTTTATTGCATCTTTAAAATAAACTAATCTGCCCAGTAGTGAGCTAGAAGTTATATTAGTAGTTAAAAATCTTCCTATATTTTGAAAATTATTTGTAGCAAAGGCAATTATAGTAGCTATTAAAAGTATGGCTAAAAGACCTAAAAAACAATATTTTCTATATTTTTTATTTGGAATAGTAAGCATTAAAATAAAGATATTAATAACCCCTAAAAAGAAAGTAATTCTACTTCCTGTAAGTAAAATTCCTATAAATAAAAGTGTTAGTAAAATAATTTTTAATTTGATATTTATTTTTTTTGAAAAAGCTAGTATTATAAAACCCAAAAGTAAAAATAAAGCAAAAGTATTTGCATATTGAAAAAATCCTGTTAATCTATTTCCATCAGAAAATACCAAGCTTCGTAAAGGTTCTATAAAATACATTATTATAGATACTAAAAACATACCTAAACTGGTAAAAGAAACCGTTAAAAGTGATTTTTGATTTTCTTCCTTTTCGTACTGACAAAGATTTAAATAAAAAATTAAAATAGCTAAGTTTCTAAATATTCCGAAAACCGCCATACTTTTTTCTACAGCATAAAAACAGACTATTATACTAGCTAGGTTTAATATACAAATTACTATAAAAGCAAGATTTATTTCTATTTTTATTTTTTTGTTTTTTATGTATTTTATTAAAAGATTTACCAATAAAATTACAGCTAGACCACACGCTACAAAATCGTAAAAACCTCCAAAACAAATTGAAGCTAAAATAATTGATAAAGATATAAAATTTATTTTTTTCATATTTTCCTCTTTATTAAATTTAATTTTTAAATATTATATTACATTTTTTATTAAAACAAAAGGGGCTTAAAAGCTTTTAGAACAAATGTGAACTTCGTTCACACGAAGCACTAATTTAATTAGTGCTTTTTTTAAAGATGTTGTTTTTAAG
>CALXPP010000026.1 GCA_944390345.1 uncultured Clostridia bacterium | reverse complement strand
TAAAGCCCCAATCGAATATAGAATTCAATTAGGGTTTAAATAAATATTTTTGTGTCTACTTTTTATTGACTAGTCCAATAAATCGTGGATTTTTATATATTATTTTAATTTACTTTCTACAACTGAGTGATCGCTATCATCACTATCATCTTTTGTTACTATAAAACCAGTAGAAATAGGTCTTGTTTTATGTGCACCAGTACTATCTATTGGATCATTTACAATTGTATTATTTACTACTAATACACTTGAAGTACCTCCATCTAAGTTTGCTGCATTATAAGCACCATAATTTTCCATAATTTCAATTAAATCATCCATATCAGCTCCTGGTTTGCTAGCTGTTCTTCCATCTACAACTAAGAATAATACTATTCCATCTTTTCTTTGCCCTATTGCTGTTCTTGGTGCTGTACCCCAGCCACCATTTCCAAGTACTTCTGATGATTTACCATTTACTATTAAGAAAGGTCCAAAAGTTACTGCATCTCTAATTTTCATCTTTTTAGCTTCAGTAACTGTCATCTTTCCTAAAACAAATTTATCATCTTCTGTAAAGCCCATTAAACCTCCTGAACCTTTATAAGAAGCTGTAGTTACATATTTGCCATTTGTAACTGTAATTCCTAGTGGAGAACCACCTGTACTATTAAAGTTCGGATCGTTAAAGCCTCCACCATTTATGGCTATTAAAGCATCATTATTTTCTGCCATTGTAGTTAAATATTGACCAGAAGAACCTAATTTTGCAGTTACGACTGTTTTTATTCTTGATGGATCATATACTGCTACTAAATATCCAGAATACCCTTTTCCCGAAATATTTATTATTTTATAATCATTATTTTTTGGATCTCTTTCTAAAATCTGTCTTTCATATTCATTTTTATAATTTCCAGAAGTTGCATAAGAAGAATCCGTATCTATTAAAGATGTATCTGTTGTTTCATTTGTTTCTATAACTTTATTTCTATCTAAAACACTATTTATAATTTCATCATTGTAAAACCAAGTAGCAAAATATTGATGTGTCATTGTAGTCATAGCTGTAGTGATAAGCCAATCACGAAAACCATTGTAAGGACCATATAAAAGAAATAATAAAATTATTATTCCTAATATACCCAATCTAAATAAATATGTAAATATAATTTTTACTTTATTTGAGGTACTATATTTTTGCGGTTTCTCCTTCTTTTTTTCTCTTCTTGATTTTTGCTTTGAAAACTCTCTTTCTAATCTTAATTCTCTATCTATTGTACTACTTCTCATTTTTCTTCCTTTCAAAATCTAGCCTTTATTAATTACAAAATTTATTTTACCTAAAATTATTGAATTTGTCTAGTATTTTTAAGAAAAAAATCAATTTGTAATTTTTACCATAATTATTTTAAGTAAACCAATACTTTATTTTAAGTTTACCATAATTTTATTTTTTTGATATTAAGAATTCGTACAAAACTTTCTATAATTAGATTTTAGGTTTTTACAAAAATAATAAGACTCTAGAAATCTTCTAGAATCTTTTTAAAATATACTAAAATTCGAAATCTTTTACTAAACAACTATCTAAATCATTTATAATTTGATTTTTATCCATATTCTGTCCAATAAATACTAGCTTTATCATCCTATCACCATATTTTTCATCCCAGTCCTTTAGTATTTCTGGACTTTCTTTAATAAGTTCTTTTCTTTCTTCCTCTGGTGCTGTAGCCACCCATAAACCTGCATCAGAAGCTTGAATTTGTTTTCCTGCCTGTTCTAATACATAAGAAGCTTCATTTTCATCAGAGAACCAAACTAATCCTTTTGTACGAATTACATTTTTTGGAAATTTATTGCTTAAATATTCTTCTAATTTTTGTCTGTCAAAAGGGTCTCTTCTATAATAAACAAAGGTACCTATTCCATACTCCTCTGCTTCCCCTTCTTCGTGGTGATGATGGTGATGTGAATGATGATGAGAATCAGAGTGTTCCTCTTCATCTATCTCATTTTGGTGATTATTATCTGTTTCTTCTACATCTTTTTGAATTTCTTGAATCCAACCTGCAGATTCTGCTGCAGTATTAAAATCAAAAGAATGTGTATCTATTATATCTTTAACATCTACTTTACCATAATTTGTTTCTATTACTTTTGCAGTAGGTTGAAGTGCTTTAATAACTGCTTTTACTTTGTTTAATTCTTCTTCTTTTAACTCATTTACTTTATTTAAAACAATAGTATTACAGAATTCGATTTGCTGAATTAGTAAATTCTCTATATCTTCTTCATCTATATCTTTTTTTACTAAATCAGCTCCACAACCAAATTCTGTAGCTAATCTATAACTATCAACTACTGTTACTACATTGTCTAATCTACATATCTTTGGCAAACCATATTGCTCTGTTTGCTCAGATAAAACTGTTAAAGTTTGTGCAATAGGAATAGGCTCACAAATTCCACTTGCTTCAATTAAAATATAATCAAATTTTCCTGTTTTAATTAAATCTACAATTTGTTTCATTAAATCAACTTTTAAGGTGCAACATATACAACCATTTGAAAGTGGTACTAAATCAGCATCTTTTTCATTTACTATTCCACCTTTTGCAATTAATTCAGCATCAATATTTACTTCTCCAATATCGTTTACAATAACAGCAACTTTATAGCCCTCTTGATTATTTAAAACATGATTTATTAAAGTTGTTTTTCCTGCTCCTAAATAACCTGTAAGTAGTGTAATTGGAACTACTTTATTCATATCTATTCCTCCTTTTTACTTTTTACAAAAAATTTTTCTTTTAATCTACTAATAAAAGTGTATATATAATCTTCTTTTAACAATAATAAAATACCTATATAAGTAATTACTCCTAAAGACACTTGTAAAACAATTGTTAAAATACCTGTGTTTACAATAAATTTACTTAAAGAGCATATTACAAACATAATAATGCTAGCTATTAAATATTTGTAAGAATATTTTACTACTTCTAAAAAGCTTACTTCTTTTCTTACTACATAAAATTGTATTCCTACAACAATAATTTCTGAAATTACTGTTGCAATAGAAGCTCCTACAGAAGCTAATTTATATATAAAAATATAGTTTAATATGAAGTTTATTATAACCCCTACTACAATAGAAATGGTATATTCTTTTTGTCTCTTAGTTGGTAATAAATACTGTGTTCCTAATACATTAGCAATTCCCATTAGTATTAAAATTGGTGAAATAATTTTTATAAGTAAGGCTACTTTATCGTAACCTGCTCCAAAAAATATTGGTACAAATGCATCTGAAACACTTATTAAACCAAATAACATTGGAAAACTTAAGAAAAATACAAAATGAAAAGAATTTTTCATATAAGCTTTAATCTGTTTATTATCTCCATTTGCAAAAGTATTTGCCATTCTTGGTATCATAACAGTTCCAAGTGAAGTTACTATTGTTAGTAGAAGTCTTATTACTTTTTGTCCTTGTTCATAATAGCCTGTTTCTGCCTTATCTTCTATAATATGTCCTATCATTGTTGTATCTAACATTTTATAAAGCTGGTTTGAAATTTGTGGTATAAATAATAGTAGTATTTGTGGAATATGTACAATAAAGTTTATATTCTCTACTTTTATACCCTTCAAATATTTAGGAAGATATAGCCATAATGATAAATTTCCAACTAAGTCTGCTAAAGAATAAATAAATATATATTTATTTAAGTCTTGAGGCTCTTTTACGAAAATAAAAATGCAACTTACACTTACTACACGAACTAAAATATTTCTTATTACAGTTTTTTTAAATTCTTCTAAACCTTGAAAAAACCAGCTTATATCAAAGGCTGCAGCTATAAGTTCTAAAAGTAGTATTGTATAATATGGACTATAAGTACCTTGTCTCATAAGAGCAAAATAATATACTACAATAGATATAGCCATTGTTATAAATCTAAAAATTATTATTTCTAAAAAAATCTTTTTTCTTTTTTCTTTATTGTCTTGTGCATACGCTATTTCTCTTTGACCATATAAAGCAACACCTAAAGAACCAAACAAAATAAAATATGTAGCTACAGAAAAAGTATAACCATAAATACCTGTACCTTCTGCTCCTAATACTCTTGCTAAGTATGGTGTTGTGATTATTGGTAAGATTAAAGTTAATATTTGATAACTTAAATTATATATATAATTTTTTAAAATACTTTTTTTACCCACTTTTTTCTCCTGTAATTTTTATTTTATTTTATGTAAAAAATACTGAAATTCCTGATAATTCAATTAGAATTCCTGCTACTACTCCAATTAAATATAAAAGTAATGTTATTTTTAAATTTTCTTTTAGATTATCATTTATTCTAAATAAAATTAGTAAACCTACACCAGCTCCCACTAAAAGTCCAGACATCATTGCTCCTAAAGAGATTATCCCATTTATGTAAAGCTCTGTTATAACTACTGAAGCCGCACAGTTAGGAATTAATCCAACAATTCCAGCTAAAAGTTCACTAATTATTGGCTTATTTAATATAAAACTAGCCAAAGTTTCTTCTCCAATATAGCTAAAAAGTAAATTTAGTAAAAAAGAAGTTATATAGATAAATATAAAAATATTTAAAGAATGTTTTAAAGCTGAAATTAATATATTCTTTTCATTGCAGTGGCAATGCTCATGTTCACATAAATGTTTTATGTTTTCTGTTTGCTTTTCTTTTTTTCTAAGAACAAAATCTATTATAAAACCTGCTAATATTCCTATAAAAGCCTTTAATAGAAGTATTTTAATTATTATTCCTACTGAAACTTGCTCAGAAATTAATATAGGAAGCATTTCATCTGAAGTAGATAAGTATACTGCTATTAAAGTTCCTAAAGTAATAATTCTAGCTACATATAGATTAGAAGCTGCAGCTGAAAATCCACATTGTGGTAAAATTCCTAAAATACCACCATATAAAGGCCCTACTTTTCCAGATTTTTGTATTAGTGTTTTAGTTTTTTCACTCATTTTATGTTCAATATATTCCATAACAATATATGTTAAAAACAAAAATGGTAAAATTTTTAAAGCATCTATAGTAGTATCTAATATTACATCTAGCATATTTTCCTCCATTTAAAAAAATACATTTACAAAATGTATTTTCACTTTGAGTTTGTATTATATCACAATTTATATTTTTGTGCAACTGCTATAAAATTCAAAAATAATTGATATTTATATAAAACTTGACAACTAAATTAGAAAAAATATTGCTAGTTTTTACACAGTTTATAGCTATGTAAAAGCTAGCATTTTATTTTATTAATTATTCTATTTATCTAAATCTATCAACTCATATTCTCTTGAACCAAATCCAAGCTTTTCAGCAGCTTCTATAGTATGAATACCATGTCTTGATTCAACTCTTTCTATAAAATGATCTTTTCCTGGATCATCTGAGTTATAAACAAAATCAATACAAGCTTGATCTATAGCTATTGGATCTGTACTTGCTAAAATACCGATGTCTTTCATACATGGATCTTCTGCTACAGCACAGCAATCACAGTCTACACTCATATTACACATAATATTTATAAAAAGTATATTATCTCCAAAATAATTTACTACTGATGAAGCAGCATCAGCCATTGACTCTAAAAATAAATCTTGCTCTGGTAAATTATCCCAAATCTTAGTTTGATCTAATTCTCTACCTGCAGAATGAATCCAGCTTTTGCCAGCAGATGAGCTACAACCAATTGACAATTGCTTTAAAGCTCCACCGTATCCTCCCATTGGATGACCTTTAAAATGAGATAAAACAAGCATTGAATCATAATTTTTTAGATTTTTTCCTACATAATTCTTTTTTAATACTTTTCCATTTGGTATATCTAAAACTAGGTCCGGCCCTTCTGCATCCATAATATCTACATTAAAGTATTTTGTCCAATTGTGTTCTTCTATTAGTTTTTTGTGCTTTTCTGTAGAGTTTCTCTCCCCTTCATAAGCAGTATTACATTCTACTATTGTTCCATTTACATGTTCTACGATTTTTTTAACAAACTCTGGTCTTATATAATTTTGATTTCCTTTTTCTCCAGAGTGCAACTTTACAGCTACTTTTCCTGTTAATTTTCTTCCTAAAATATCATACATCTTTACTACGCTTTCTGGCGTAATTTCCTTTGTAAAATAAACTTTTGATTTTTCCATTAAAACCTCCATTTTCTGTACTTTACATAGTAAAGTACTATTTTATATTTATAAAATTAAATTTCTTCTGCAAAATCTTTTCTTTTTCCAGCCTCAATTTCATCATATAATTCTATTTTATAATTAAGTCTTTCTAATGTTTCGTTTATATCCTTTTGCTTCTTTAATAATTTTTGCTTTTGCTCTTCTAATAGATTTTTTCTCTCTTTTAAAGTAGATGAACCTTTCTTAAATAAATTAACATATTTTAATAAAATTTCAATTTCCATACCTGCACTTCTCATACATTTTATAAATTCTACCCATCTACAAGAAATATCATCAAAATCTCTAATTCCGCTTTTAGTTCTTGGTACTTTTGGTATTAAACCTATTCTTTCATAATATCTTATTGTATCTTGTGAAATATCATATTTTTTACAAACTTCTGCTATTGTCATTCTTTGCACTCCTATTATTTACATAATCTAAAAAAATATTTCATTTAGATTTATTTTGCATTTAAGTTATATTTAAACTTTAATTAGATAAATTATTGTATTCTTCATCTGTTACTTTTTCACACCATTCGTTTGAAGTATTCTCTCCTGGAACTTCTACTGCTAAGTGGCTAAACCAACTATTTTCTTTTGCTCCATGCCAATGTTTTACATTAGCAGGAATAGTAACGACATCTCCTGGTTTTAAGCTTTGAGCAGGTTTTCCTTCTTCTTGATACCAACCTTCTCCGTCAACACAAATAAGTATTTGACCTCCACCAGAAGTTGAATGATGAATATGCCAATTATTCCTGCAACTTGGTTCAAAAGTTACATTTGCAATAAATACTCTTGTATCTTTTGGATTTGTTAAAGGTTTTAAATAAGAATTTCCAACAAAATATTGTGCATAAGCTATATTTGGTTCTCCAAGGCCAAACATTCCTCCATGAGCTTCTTCCTTATCTATATCTTCAGCATATACTTCTTTTGCTAAATTAAATACAGCCCAAGCATTTGGCCAACCAGCATAAAAAGCCGCATGTGTTATAATTTCTGCCATTTCCTCTTTTGTTATACCATTATTTTTAGCATTTTGCAAATGATATTTTAGAGAACTATCTACCATTCCTTTTCCCATAAAAATACATATTGTTACTAAAGATCTATCTCTTAAAGAAAGCTTATCCTCCCTTGACCAAACTTCTCCAAATAAAACATCATCATTTAACTCTGCAAACTTCGGTGCAAAAGTTCCTAATTGCTTTCTTCCAGCTGTTTGTTTTTCCATTCATATCATCCTTTCCTTTTTATATTTAAATATTATATATCGCTTAGAGTTTACTCCAAGTCAATAGTTTTGTTTTTAAAATTTTGATATATTTGAAATTCTTACCGTAAATCCTTTTAGTGATAATTATTTTAAATTATTTATATCAAATATAAAAAGTAATAAGCATAAAAAACTTATTACTTTATTATAGTTTCGTTTAATTATTATTTTATAAATTTTCTTTTAATTCTTCCAATTTCTTCTTTGCAAATTCATTTCCACTCTGTGCAGATTTATTTAACAATTCCATTCCAAGCTCTATATTTTCTTCTATATCAATAAAATTCTTCTTTCCTTCTATATATAATCCGCCTAATAGCCACTGCGCCATACTATTTTCTTGATTGGCAGATTTTTTTAACCATTTAATCATTTCTTTATCGTTTTTTTCTGTTCCTTGTTGATGAAAATATTTATATCCTACCCAAAATTGTGCACCTGCATCTCCTAACTCTGCTGCTCTTAAGTAATATTCAAATGATTTTTTATAGTCTTTTTCTGCACCACCTTCACCCAATTCGAATCTTGATGCTAATTCACATAATGCACTAATATCATTTGAATTTGCAAGTTCTATTAATTCATTAATACTTTTATCTTTCATTAATTTTCTCTCCTTAATATTTAAAAAGCTGTTATCTTAAATACATATATAAATTATATACTACTAATCTGAAATTTCTTCAAAACGATATTTTTGAGTGACATCTGGATATTTTTCATGGTCTACCTCTGATAAAAACATTTCTAATGGTCTTGCATAAATACCATCTTTATGGTTTGTCTTACCATTGTTATCCATACAACGATAAACAACTAATTTTTCTCCAGTCTCACTATGTTCTGCTACTGTAATTACAAACGCTCTTGTTCCTTTAAAATGTCTCCACATTGTAAATGGCTTTACTACTCTTTCTTCCATATGATTTCCTCCTTGTTTTCTATTCTTAATTATCTTAACATATATTCTTGTAACTGTCTATAAAATATGTTAGAATATTCAAAAAGTATTGCCAGGAGATTATCATATGAATAATGTTTTTAGGCAACAAAAAAAATCAACCAGATTTTATTTTCTGATTGATTTTGTATCAATTTTTTTATGATGTTCTCGAACATAAACATTATTGGTGCCAACGAAGTAGTTATCTACAACTTTTTTGACTCTCATAACGATTGATACAGATATCAATCAAATTATAAATATATTAGCATATTAGCAAACTATTAAGTAGGAATCAAGTGATTTTGCCAAAAAACATTTTACGAAATTTTGTTTCTTTTCTATTGTTTTATTGTAAAATATATGTTATACTAACTGACATAGGAAATGATGATAAACAGATGTGGTTTTGCCACCAATTTTACGAATACTCGTAGGAAGGGTGGTGATGTTTATGGTTAAAGTAATACTATTTTTTATAATATCCTTTATGTTATCTTTAACATTAAACGTTGCCTTAGCAACAGTTCTTTATAAGAACTGGATTGATAAGCAACTACATAAATAAAAAGAAAATTCACATCTGTAATTTGGCGATTTAGATGTGAATTTTTACTCTATCTCGGCAAAACCACATTTGTGGATTTGTCATTTCCTATATTTATTATACACAGATTATACAGAAAAGTCAAATAAAACTCATATTATTTTTTTTAATTGTTTCTAACACTCCTTAAACTTATAAAGAGTGCTATTATTAATATATTTATGTAAGTTATAATATTAAGTAAACCTTTTGTAAATTTATTTTAATTCTATCAAGTCTCTCATTTTATAACCTTATATTTTAATTGTATATATGAATTGTTTAGTTGATTACATTCCATTAGCTTCAATGCTTTTAGTTTATTTAACTCACTTTGAGAAGTGATTGCCTCTCCATCAATTAAAGTAGAGGTTTCTTTTCCACCTACTAATAATGGTGCAATAACTATATTTACATAGTCTATTAAGTTTTCTCTTAAGAATAGACCATTTAAATTTCCACCTGACTGAATTGTTAGATGGTCAACATTATATTTTTCTGATAAATCTTCTAATAAAACATTTAAATCTAATTTTTCATAGTTTAATATTACTAAATTTGGATATTCTTGTTGTAAAGTGTATGCTATATGATTTTTGTTTGTTGTTACAAGATATAATGTATTCACCCATTTGCATAAATAGTCTATTCCTTTTTTATTTAAATGTGGTTTATTATCTATAATTATAAAACTACAAGGTGTTTTATTAGGTTCTTCTGTTCTATCATTAACTCCTATCTTTGCCATAACTCTACCTGTATTCAATGAGAACAAATCTGTTGTTTGTTCAATATCATAATATTGTTGTAACCCTTCTTTTACACCATCTATTTTGCACCAATCTTTGTCTGCATCAAGCTTATCATTATTTCCACTAGTAATTTTTCCATCTAATGACTGTAACATAAATAAGGTAGTTATTGGTTTATTTCTCATTTGATTAACTCCCTTCAATACTTAATATGACTTTATTATGCAATTAAATATATTATTATTCAAGCTATATTCTAAAACAATTGCCTGTAATTCTTTATAAAATTGTCAAATTCAATTATCGCAAGAACTGATAAATTATGAATTTATTGCATTAAATAGAAATAAAGCGACCTTATTCTTTTCAAATTGCTCCATTTACATTATTCTAGCCATTCCAAACATTCTCAACTTTATTTTCTTTCATAACTTTTTAAATCCTTGAATGTTCTTTGTAGCACAGGACTTTGACCTTGTCATAAGTCCTAACCCCCTATGAGTTTTGACATGCTATCAAAACTCGGGGCTCTGCGAGGCCATAAAATTTTATTTGGATAATATTTATGTAACAACAAAAAAATCAACCAGATTTTATTTTCTGATTGATTTTGTATCTATCTATTCGATTAAGTTCGAACAGATACGTCATTGGTGCCGATGAAGGGACTCGAACCCTTATGGTTTCCCGCACGATTTTGAGTCGTGTGCGTCTGCCAGTTCCGCCACATCGGCATTAATTAATATATACTTTTGCTTGCTAAATTACACATTTAAAATTATACAACTATAATGTATATTTAGCAAGCATTTTTTGTATTTATTTTAAATTTATTTTTAACTTTCTTATAGAGCATAATATATGTATTTCAAAACTATATTTATATTTGTTTCTATTCTTCCTTCTACTTAATTATTTGCTCTTTAAAACTTTTTCCATATTTAAGATTCTCTAAATTATATATATCTAATATTGTAGCTGCTATATCTGCATAAGTCTCTCGTATTCCTAAATTTACATTTTGCTCTAAATTTTTACCATATACTAAAATTGGTATATATTCTCTAGAATGATCTGTACTAGGAGTTACCGGATCACATCCATGATCTGCTGTAATTATTAAAATATCTTCTTTTCTTAAGTTTTCCATTATTTCTGGTAATTTTGCATCAAATTCTTCTAAAGCTCTAGCATAGCCATCTACATTATTTCTATGTCCATATAACATATCAAAATCTACTAAATTAGTAAAAACCAAATCATAATTAGTATTTTTTAAAGCCTCTATATTTTTTTCTATACCATCCGTATTTCCTTGTGTATGTATAGCTTTAGTAATCCCTCTTCCCACAAATAAATCTTCTATTTTTCCAATAGCATATACAGTTTTTCCATTTTCTATAAATCTGTCTAATAAAGTTGTTCCAAAAGTAGATGCTTCAAAATCTCTTCTATTGTAAGTTCGTACATAATCTTCATTGCAAGTCCCTACAAATGGTCTTGCTATTACCGTTCCTATATTGTAATTATTTTCATCAATAACAGTTCTCGCTATTTTACAAATCTTATACAAATCCTCTACTGAGTAGACTTCTTCATGAGCTGCAATTTGAAAAACACTATCTGCTGAAGTATATACTATAGGCTTTTTAGTTTTTACAGATTCTTCACCATATTTCTTTAAAAGCTCTGTTCCTGAACCTTTTTCGTTACAAATAAAACCTGGTATATTTGCCTTTTCTGAAATCAAATCTAATAGCTTTTTTGGAAAACCTTCTGGGAAAGTAGAAAATGCTACTTCTTTTACATATCCACATATTTCCCAGTGTCCAACAGGACTATTTTTTCCTTTACTTAACTCTTTTGCTTTACCATAGCAACCTATACAACTTTCTTCCCTTTCTGGTATATTTAAACCATCTATATTGTACAAGCCTAGTTTCTTCATATTGGGTAAATGTAATCTTGAATTTTTATAAATATTTTCTAAGGTATTACTACCTACATCATTGTAATCTATAGCATCTGGTAATTCACCTACACCAAAACTATCTAAAACAATAATATTAATCCTTCTCATACCAAACTCCTTAATTTTTACTTTTTGTTTTATTTTTGCTTTTTTCTTCAATTTTAGTTACATCTTTATTTTCATTTGCTTCTTCAATTTTATTTTCTTTTTTATCTTTATCTTCATCTTGATTACTTTTTTTAGTTTCATCTTTTTCTTTTGAGTTTTCTTCTACTTTTTTTAGTTCGACTTCATACTCAAAAACTAATATATCTTTTGATTTAGGCCATATCAAATTATCTTTTTCATTAAAATAGTTATTAGTTCTAAATTTTGTTTTAGAAATTTGATTAAAATTAAATTTTTGACAATCTATTAATACATTAGTAGATAAATCCATACCTTCTGGTAAAGTCTGAGTATTATTATCAAAAAAAGCAATATTTGAATAGTACAAAAGTGGCATCCCTTCTTTAAAATTAATTTTTATTAAATTTAATGCTCCTTCACCATTATCCTGATAATTTTCTAATTCATTTTCTACATCCATATTGAAAATATCAAAAGACTTATCATTAATTCTTTCTGTAATTGGAACTACCTTATATAGTGGCATATCGTATTTTGAATGCATTTTTGGCATAGCACCTTGAAGGTAATTTACAACACTTTGCAATTTTTCTGTAAAATCAAATACATCTATTTTTCTATTTATATTTAATATTTTAAACTTACTTTTTTCATTTTCTCTATGACTTTTACTTCCTATATATTTTAATTTTCTACTATCATTTTCGATATTTCCAAATATATCAAAAGTCTCAGAATCTATATATAAACGATTTTTATTAAATTCTTCTTTTAAGGCATATAATGCTATTTCTAAAGCTCCTTTATCTAGTTCGTTTAGTCTAAGCATATTTAAAATATACAATAGATTTGTTTTAGCAATAAATAAACTATCTAATTCTTCCTTTGAAAGTCTTGTTCTTTGTAATCTATCTATTTCGATACCTAATTTTTCAAAATCCATTTCTAAATCAAAGGCTTTTTTAATTTGTGTATTTCCCTGTATCTTATTTTCTGTATTTCCCATCTCTAAAGATAATTTTTCGTCTTTATTGGCAAATTTCCAAAAATCAAAAATACTTTTTCTATGTTTATCTATTTCATTTATATATAATGTTGCATTTTTAACTTTATTAGTAAGATTCTCTATTTTTAGACTAATAGCTTTTATATCTTGCATTATATTTTTTATTTGTCTATCATTCTTTTCCTTTATATGATAAACCGTAACTAAATCTTCTAATGTATAATAATTTTTTTCTTTTAAAAATGGCTCTACTGAAATAATTTCTGATTTCTTTTGTCCTTTTACATTTTCTTCTGAACTTTCTTTGTTTTCTATATTTTCTTTAACTTTTGCTATTTTGGTTCCTTTAAAAAATACTTTTACTTTTCCAAAAAAAGTTTTCTTGTATTCTAAATAAGTTGATATTTCTTTCTGTTTGTCAAAATATTCTTTTTCTTTATTTTTGGCTTTTTTTTGTAATTTAGATAATTTATCTTCTAATTCTTTGCAATCTTTAGATTGATTTTTCATTTCTTCAGTAGCAATTAAATATTCACTTCTAATAAATTCTTCTAGATTATCGTAGCTTACTCGAATTTTTCCCATATATAGCTCTAAACAATTTTTACTATCTATTTTAGTAGTAAATCTAAAATGATCCTTTATTTCTGTTTGCATTATAAATAAAGCTTTTAATAGTTTATAAAATTTAATAGCCTCTTCTGCATTAGTTAATTTAATTTTATAAGTACTTTTTACATTTTTATATACAAATGTGTCTCCTATTACTTCTAAAGACATTTTTCTATTCTTATCGTATACTTCAAAGATTAGAGGCCAATTTTTCGTAAAAAGCCACAAATAATTTTCTATATCTGTAATTTCATCTCTAGTTAAATATTCTCCACTATAATTCATATAATTAATAGGGACAAAAATTCTTGGAGCAACTTTTGTTCTTTTATTTTCTGCAAACTCTATTTTCTTTTTTAGCAGATAAAAAAACTCTGCAAAGGTTTCTTCTTTTGTACATACTAACATAAAATAACTATCTGTTGCTTCTGAATAATATATTTGCCATAGATGATCTTTATTATATTTTACTCTAAATGGTTCTGTTTTTTCTAACTCCTTTTGAATGGTTGCAACATTTTCTACTTCTGGAATTGAAAGTTTCGTAAAGATTTTTAATAAGGTCGCAAATCTTTCTATATCCTCTTCATTACCAGCAGGATTAAAAAATCGGCCAAGTGGAACTGCTTTTGAGTATTTATCTTTTATGTCATCACCTCTTAGGCAAGGTGTAAGAAGTATTTGTATTTTATCTATTGGCACAAATTGAAATACTCTATGAACTTTATCATTGTTAAGTCTAGTAGTATTAAAAGATATTGGGCTAAAGTCTTTTAGGTATTCTGGTATTTTCTCTTTATTTATACCTAAATATTTTAATTTTGAAAGTAAATCATCTTCTGTATATTTTTCTTCCACTTTATTTTCCCCCTAAGTTATCCCTATAAATCTTAAAAAAGTATATCATAATGTTTATATTTTATCAATTTTTTAGTAGATTTTTTATAATTTTGTAATATATTTATTTTATTTTAATAATTCTGTTAAATTTTTAGTGTAGTATATATCTAATTTACTCATTGCTCTTGTAATTGCAACATACAAAAGCTTTATATCTAAAACTTCTTTTTGATATTTTTCTTCATTTGCATTGTAAAGCATCACGCTATCGAATTCCAAACCCTTTGCTAAATAAGATGGTACTACTGATATTCCTGCAAAATATTCAGAATCTTTACTTCTTATTAATCTTACATCTTCTAAAAACTTATTTAGCTTTTTCTTAATATTTTCACATTCTTTTAAATCTTTACCTATAATAGCAAAAGATTTATATCCTAATGTTTTAAATTCCTTTATTCTATTTACTATACTTTCTATTATCTCACTTTCATCTTTCTTTTTCATAATATGTATAGAATCTTTTCCTTCTATAACAGGTTCTCCAAATATTAATTGATGCCTTTCTTTTTCTGGCAATTTAGCTATAACTTCATTTGCCTTATCCATAATTTCTTTTGTAGTACGGTAAGTCTTAGATAAAGTTCTAAAACTTGCTCCTTCTGGAAATTCAAGTTTTATAAAATCATCCCAATTTTCAATACCTCTATAAAAATGTACCCCTTGAGCAATATCTCCTAAAATAGTCATTGAATTACTATTTAAAATGGTCTTTAATACACTAAACTGAAATTCACCATAGTCTTGTGCTTCATCTATAATTATATGTCTAAGTTTATTGTTTAGACCTCCACCATAAATTTTTAAATGAATATATATTATTGGTGCTAAATCTTCAAAACTTATTTCTCCCTTTTCTAAATTTGATAAAGTATTTTCTACCAAATACTTAGCTAGATTTTTGTTTTCTATTTTACTATATATAAAGTCTTTTATCATTTTTCTATAATAAGTAACAGCTTCTTGTTTATTTATTTTTTCAAAAAACGCATCTGTTATTTTGATATCATTTTTATCTAAATACTTAAGTAAAATCTCATACTCTTCAAATATTTCTATTCTTCTTTTTCTTTTTTCTTCTTCTGAAATTTCTTCTTTAAGCATCTTATTTATTCTTGCAGTTCTTTTTGCTCTTATTGCATTTTGTATAATGTCAGAATTATTTTTAATTTTTGAAAATATATGTTTTTTTAATTCTTCTACTCTTCTGGTAAAGCATAAGTTTTTATAAGTTTCTAAAAACAGTTTCTGCATAGTCTCATAACGCATTACTCTTACATTTTCTATAATAAAATCTTTTTTGGGTAAATAATTTTCTGCAAGTTCTTTCAAATATTCATCTACTAAATCTTTAAATTTTATAGAAGACTTCATTTTAGATTCTTCTATTATTATTTCTATATTTCCTTTGTTTATATTGTCAAATTCTTTATTAACTATTGTTACAAGCTTTTCATTACTATCTGAAATTTTTAATTTTTTACCTATTACTTCATATGCCAAATCTTCAAAGGTATATTGTCTTACATTTTCTACTCCTAAATCTGGCAAAACATTTGAGATATAGTTCAAGAAAAATTTATTTGGTGCTATAATCATAAAATTATCTGGATTAAATTCTTTTTCGTATTTATATATTAGATAAGCTATTCTATGAAGTGCAATTGTAGTTTTTCCACTACCTGCAACACCTTGAACTATTAAAGGCTTATTTATATCTGCCCTTATAACTGCATTTTGTTCACTTTGTATGGTAGCAACTATATTTTTTAATCTGTCATCTGCTTTTTGCCCTAATGCTACTTGCAATAGCTCATCTGTTGTTTTTAGATCTATATCTGAATATTTTTTTAAAATTTGATTTTCTATAAAGTATTGTCTTTTTAAGCTAATATTTCCTTCTATTATGCCATCTGGCGAATCATAACTAGATTTTCCTATTCTTCCATCATAATATAAATTAGAAATTGGTGCTCTCCAATCTATTATTATTGGTTCTTGCAGACTACTATCTAATACCGAAATTTTTCCTATATACAAATTTTCTAATTTATTTGTGTTTTTTTCTGTAAAATCAACTCTTGCAAAATAGGGTTTATTTTTTATCTGCTTTATATCTTTTATTTTCTTTTCGCCTAGATATATTAAATGTGCTCTTACATAATCATCTTTTGAAAATTCCATACTCGAACGATTTAAATTTTCTGCTAAAATTTCTTCTTCTTTTTCTAAGTCTTTAATTACTGATTTTAGCTTTAGTTTTTCTTTTTGAAATTCTTGAGTTTCCATAAAATAAAACCTCTCTTTCTTTTTGATAATCATTTTTAAGCACGCAAAATAAAAGGCATCTTTTAGATGCCTTTCTTTTAAAGTAAAGCTATTATAACAATTAATATATTCAAAGTCAAGTTTAATTATAAGATAAAGAATAAAATCTGTATTTACTAGTTTCTTTATCTAATACATATGTAAAAGTATAAGTTTCTAAATCATCTTCTTTTACAGCTAAAATTGCACTATTTAGTTTCAGCTCTTTCTCTCTTGAATAATTATCTCTATAGTTAGTTGTTATTGTATCTGTAAGCCTTCCTGTAAAAGATTTTGTCTCAAAATTATAGTGTTGATAGGCAACACAAGACAATTCAAAACTTCCATCTTCTTTTTGTATTGTTCCTAGATTTTTTATATATATAGGGTGTACTATTATTTCTATTTTATTATCATATTGTATAACTTTTGGATCTATATTTAATATAAAAGAATCTTCAACTTTATCATCCTCTATAAAATTTATATAATATTTGTCTTCTTCTTGATTGTAAGTAATATCATATAAAGAGTTATCTGAAGCTTCTAATCTTAAATCTATATTACTAAAATCGTCTTTTACATAAGCTATATCACCAAATATATCTTTTATATAATTATCAAGTATTTTTGCATCTATTGTTGAAGGTAGACCTTCTCCTTGATAACTACTTGCTAAATCTTCGTTAGTAACTTTTGCCCAGCCAAGTTTTAATATAAAATCATTAGTTATATTTTGTAAATTCATGTTTTTTATACTTGCTATATATCTCATATCATTTCCTGGAAAAGCACCAGTTAATGGAAAAATTGTTTGAACTATATCACTATTAAAATCTAACTCTTTTCCTTTATTTTCTTCAAGTTTTTCTTGCATTTCAGCATTTTTCTTTGCTAGCAAATCTTTAAAAATATTGTTTTGTTTATTAAAGGCATAGATTAATGCAAAAATTATAACAATTACAATAAAAAAAGAAAGTACTAATTGATATGTCTTCATTTTATTCTTTTTTTCTTCCATATATTGCTCCTTGTATTATACTTTAAGCTGTTTCTTGATTTCTTGGCTTGTTTGTTTCTTTTCTTTTTATTTTCATAGGTTCTTTTCTTTTGGTCTCATCTATTATAAGTTCTGGCATTGCCTTATTTAAAACAGTATCTTTTGTAATAATACATTTTGCTATTTTAGGATTTGATGGGATATCGTACATTATATCTCTCATTATTTCTTCTATAATTGAACGCAAGCCTCTAGCTCCTGTATTTCTCTCTATTGCTTTATCTACAATTAATTCTAAAGCCTCTCTTTCAAATTCAAGCTCTACTCCATCTAGTTCTACTAATTTTTTATATTGTTTTATTAGTGCATTTTTTGGTTTTGTTACTATATCTATTAGTGCTTCTCTATCTAATCCTTCAAGTGTTGCAACTATTGGTAGTCTTCCTACAAATTCTGGAATTAAACCAAATTTTAATAAATCTTGTGGTAGTAATTGTTTTAAAATAACTGTTCTGTCTATTTCTTTTTTACTCTCTATTTGTGCTCCAAAACCAATTGATTTTTTTCCAACTCTGTCTTTTATTATTGAATCTAAGCCTTCAAAAGCACCACCACAAATAAATAAAATATTTGATGTATCTATTTGTAAGAATTCTTGATGAGGATGTTTTCTACCACCTTGTGGTGGCACAGAAGCAACTGTTCCTTCAACAATTTTTAGTAAAGCTTGTTGTACTCCTTCTCCACTTACATCTCTAGTAATTGATGGATTTTCTGACTTTCTTGAAATTTTATCTATTTCATCTATATAAATAATTCCCTTTTCTGCTCTTTCTATGTCAAAATTTGCAGATTGAATTAATTTTAGCAAAATGTTCTCAACATCTTCTCCTACATAACCAGCTTCTGTAAGTGTTGTTGCATCAGCTATTGCAAAAGGCACATTTAATACTTTTGCTAAAGTCTGAGCAAGTAGAGTTTTTCCACAACCAGTAGGGCCCAAAAGTAATATATTACTTTTTTGTATTTCAACATCATCTATATAGTCTAAATTATTTATTCTTTTATAATGATTATATACTGCTACTGAAAGTGTTTTTTTAGCTTCTTCTTGACCTATAACATATTCGTCTAAAGTCTTTTTTATTTCTGCTGGGCTTGGTATTTCTACTGTTTCTTCAACTATTTCATCGTATTTTTCTTCTTCCATAATATCCTGACAAAGACTTATACATTCATCACATATAAATACCCCTGGACCTGCAATTATTTTTTTTACAGCTTCTTGTGGCTTTCCACAAAAAGAACATTTTATATTCTTTTCAGAATTTTTTGCCATATATTTTTTATATTAGCTAAATACTAATATTTCTCCTTTCTTTTACATTTTAATTAGTTTTTTCTGGTATCTAGAATTCCATCTATTAATCCATATTTTAATGCTTCTTCTGCAGTCATATAATTATCTCTTTCTGTGTCTCTTTCTATTGTTTCTAAACTTTGACCAGTTCTTTCACTTAATAATTTATTTAATTTTTCTCTAGTTTTTACCATATGATCTGCATGGATTTTAATTTCTGTAGTTTGACCAGAAATTCCTCCACCACCTATTAATGGTTGATGTATTAATATTTCTGCATTTGGAGTTGCAAATCTTTTACCTTTTTCTCCAGAAGCTAAAAGTACAGCTCCCATACTTGCAGCCATTCCAACACAAATTGTAGAAACTGGACATTTTATGTAATTCATTGTATCTACTATAGCCATTCCATCTGTAATAGATCCACCTGGACTATTTATATATAAATTTATTTCTCTATCTGGATCTTCTGATTCCAAAAATAGTAGTTGCGCTACTACTAAACTTGCAGAAGTAGGATTTACATCTTCTGCTAAAAATATTATTCTATCCTTTAACAATCTTGAAAAAATATCGTAACTTCTTTCACCTTTACTAGTTTGTTCTATAACATAAGGTACTAAACTATTATCTATCATTTTTAAGCCTCCTAAATTATTTATTTTATTATTATACTTATTAATACAATTTAATATATACTATAATATTCTTTTTTTCAAGTATTTTATAATTATTTTTATTGATAAATTATGACATTTTTTTATTTAAATCAAAAGAGATGACAAGCTCTAAGTTAAGCTGCCATCTCCCCAAAAATTAAATTTTCTATATTATTTACTTGATTTTTTTTCAGTAGTTTTCTTTTCTGTCTTAGTAGTTTTTTCTTCTTTTTTATCTTCTTTTTCAGATTTATCTTTTTTTTCTGTTTTAGATGCTTTAGCTGTTTTTGTAGTTTTCTCTGTTTTCTTTTCTCCTGCTTTTTTTGCAATTTTTGCATTTTCTACCAAATAATTAACTGCTTTTTCTGTTTCAATACTGTTTTTAATATTTTTCATTAATTCTTCGTTAGCTTTTAGCTCATCTTCTTTTCTACCATAAGCATTTGCCAATTCTTTTACTTTTTCGTCTACTTCTTTTTCTTCCACTTCTAATTTAGCATCTTTATAAATTGCTTCTAATACTAATCTCATTTTTACAGAAGATTTTGCAGATTCTTCATTTTCTTTTCTAAAGTCTGCCATTGTTTTTCCTACCATCTTTAGATATTGTTCAAATGTAACTCCTTGGTAAGATAATCTTCTATTCATATCTTCTACCATATTATCTAATTCAACTTCTATCATACCTGATGGAATATCTACTTCTGCTAAATCTGTTGCTTTTTTTACAGCAGCTTCTTCTAATTCTGATTTAATTCTTAGTTCATTATCTTTCTCTTGTTTTGCCTTTATATCTGCTTTTAATTCTTTTAAAGAATCAAATTCGCTAACATCTTTTGCAAATTCATCATCTAATTTTGGTAATTCTTTATTTTTTATTTCATGTACAGTTACAGCAAATACAGCATCTTTTCCAGCTAATTCTTTAGAGAAATAATCTTCTGGAAATTTAACTTTTACATCTTTTTTATCTTCAGTTTTCATACCAATAACTTGATCTTCGAAACCTGGAATAAAAGAACCACTACCTAGTTCTAATTCATGATTTTCTGCTTTTCCACCTTCAAAAGCAACTCCATCAACTGTTCCAACAAAATCTATAACTACTGTATCGCATTTTTTAGCTGGTCTATCTGTAACAGTTACCATTCTAGCATTTCTTTCTGCCATTTGATTTAATTCATGTTCAATAGATTCATCTGTTACAGTATATTCTGATTTTTCTAATTCTATCCCTTTATATTTTCCTAATTTTACTTCTGGTTTTGTCTGAACAACAGCAGTAAAAATTAAGTCTTTTCCTTTTCCAATTTGAGTAACTTGGATATCTGGTTTACTTACAACATCTAATTTTTCTTCTTTTATTGCATTTTCGTAAACTTCTGGAACTACTTCGTTAAAAGCATCTTCATAAAAAATTTCATCTCCATAAAATTTTTCAACGATATTCATTGGTGCTTTTCCTTTTCTGAAGCCAGGAATATTAAAATATTTTGCGTTTTTTGTAAATACCTTTTTTATTCCTTCATCAAATATTTTTGCTTCTACTGTAAATTCTAACTTTAATTCGTTTTTGTTTTCTGTCTTTTCAACTTTTACACTCATTTTAATTCCTCCATTTTTTCTATATCACACAATAGTTTCTTTATTATATCACAAATTCTTTAAATTGCAAGACTTTTTATAAAAAATATGTCTGTTTATAAATTGCAATAATAAGTGTCGCACTTTTTACAAAAAAAAATTACAAATAATTTTACAACGCTAATTTTGCCATTTCTAAACTTGATTTAAATCCAAACATTGGTCTTAA
>CALXPP010000025.1 GCA_944390345.1 uncultured Clostridia bacterium | reverse complement strand
AGCCCCAATCGAATATAGAATTCAATTAGGGTTTAAATAAATATTTTTGTGTCTACTTTTTATTGACTAGTCCATTTATTAAACTAGGGAAATTTTTTATTCTTCTTCGCAATTACACTCAGCTTCTAAATGAGATGCCTCACAATGTTTATCGCAATCAATATCTACACCTTTTAAACATTTACCTTTTTTCTCACAAGTTTTGCAAATCTTTATATGATCTACTCTATTAGCCCAAATATCTATAGAGTAATGTTTTCTAGGACAAAGAGGACCAAATACAAATTCACCTTCTTTATTTGTAAAAGTATGAGAAACAGGTTTTCTATCTTGTTTTCCATCGCAGTTTACAATTTCAACTAATTTAATTACAGCATCTCTTACAGGTTCTCCATAGTTATCTTTTAGTATACCGAATACAGCATCTCTATTATCCTCTGGTAAAGTTATCTCTAAGTCAAATTGTTTTCCATTTTCTATACCACCAGTAACCTCTAATTTATTTTTATCACAATTTTCACAAAATTCCATAAAATTCAATCCTTTCTTTTCATAAATTAAGCTTAAATTTTTATCTAGTATATATTATGTAAAAATTTAAAATCAGTTACAAATTATGGTTAGAAAATAAATTATTGCATAAATTAGAAAAATAGTATATATTATAATATACTAAATATAAGGAGAGAAGTATGCAAATTGATAAACTAAGAAAAGAATATCCAGATTTTAAATACAATTATTACCAAATAAAAGAAACAGAAAGTAATATAGTTATAAAATTTGGTTTTGAAATAGTTGGACTAGAAAAATTTGAGCCACAAATAACTATAGAGAAAAAAGAGTTTAACTTTAAAAACCTAACTTCTAAAAAAACACAAAGACTAGTATTTTTCTTAGGAATGGTAGAGGCTATTAGCTATTTTAAGGCTACTTGTTCACCAAATTTCTACATAGCTTGCGGAAGTTTAACAGAAAAACAAAAAGCTTGGTTTTCAAAATTATATTATTTAGGTTTAGGAGAATTTAGATATAGAAATAATATAGATATTGAACAAAAAGATTTTGTAAGCTTTATATCTAAAGGAAATATAGAAGAGGAAAATCTAAAAGAAGATATAAAAATAGAAAAAGGAATTATAATTCCAATAGGTGGAGGAAAAGACTCAAATGTAACTATGGAGTTATTAAAAGACTATAAAGAAGACACTTTGTGTTTTCGTATTGGAACTAAAGAAATTCCTTTGAAGTGTGCAAAAATAGCAGGATTTAGTAGAGATAAAGTAATAGAAATAGAAAGAACAATTGATAAGAATTTACTTAAATTAAATGAAGAAGGCTATCTAAATGGACATACACCATTTTCTGCAATAGTTGCATTTTTGAGTTATTTAGTAGCTTTTTTATTAGAAAAAAAATATATTGCATTATCAAATGAAGATAGTGCAAATCAGAGCAATGTAGTAGGTGAAAAAATAAATCATCAATATTCTAAAACTTTTGAATTTGAGAAAGATTTCAGAGAATTTGTAAAAGAAAATATAGATACAGATATTGAATACTTTAGTATGTTAAGACCAATAACAGAGTTACAAATTGCAATGCTATTTTCAAGACTTAAACCATACCATAAGGTTTTTAAAAGCTGTAATGTAGGAAGCAAAAAAGAGCCTTGGAAATGGTGTTGTAACTGCCCAAAATGTTTATTTGTATATACGATATTAAGTCCATTTTTATATAAAGAAGAACTAATAGATGTTTTTGGAGAAGATTTATTTGAAAAAGAAAGTTTAAGAAAGACCTTCTTGGAGCTTTGTGGCTTTGAAAAAACAAAGCCATTTGAGTGTGTAGGAACTTATGAAGAAGTAAGGTATGCTATTAGCAAAACTATAGAAAATTTGGAAGCCCAAAATGAAGAACTTCCTGTATTATTAAAATATTATAGAGAAAACTTTAAATTAGTAGATGGAAATTTTTTAAAATTCTACAATGAAAATAATTTTTTACCAAAAGAATTTGATAAAATATTAAGACAAAAAATTTTTGGAGATTAAAAGATAAAGATATGTTAGAAAATTTATTAAAATATTTAGAAAATAAGAAAATTTTAATAGTAGGTTTTGGAAAAGAAGGAGAAGCTAGCTATTTATTCTTAAGGAAGCATTTTCCAGAAAAAAGATTGGCAATTGCAGATAAAAATATGAATTTACTAGAAGATAAAAAGTTTTTACTAGAAGATATAAATGTAGAAGTAAGTCTTGGAGAAGACTATTTTAGAGATGCAAAGGAGTATGATTTAATTTTAAAAACACCAGGTATTTCTTTAAAGGATATAGACATTTCAAGTTTTAAAGATAAAATAACTAGCCAATTAGAACTTTTGTTAGAATTTGTGCCTTGCTTTACTATTGGCATTACGGGAACTAAAGGAAAAAGTACTACTAGTAGCTTAATTTATACAGTTTTAAAAGAGCAAGGAAAAGATGCAATGCTTTTAGGAAATATTGGTGAACCAATTTTTAGAGATTTAAGTTTAATAAAAAAAGATACTATTTTAGTGTTAGAGCTTTCATCACATAGTTTAGAGTATGTAAAAAGATCTCCAAATATAGCAATATTGCTAGATATTTACGAGGAACATTTAGACCATTATATTTCTTTTAATCATTATATAGCTGCAAAGTTTAATATATCAAAATTTCAAACTAAAAAAGATAATTTTATCTTTAATGCTACAAATAAATATATAAAGGAATTTAATTTTACTCCAAAAGAAAAGGATTATGCTATTTTTGAAGTAGGTACTGATTTAACAGAGGAAATGCTTAAACAATATAAAAATTATGTATGTGTTAAAGAGAATAGAATATATTGTAATGAAAGAAATATATGTGATTCTAATTTAAATACAAACTTAAAGGGTACACATAATTTGAATAATATCTTATTTGTAATAGCTTTGGTGGATATTTTAAAATTAGATTTTAGTAAGGCTATTAAGACTATTGAAAACTTTAAAACTCTAGAACATAGAATGGAATTTGTAGCAGAAATAGATGGTATAAAATATTATAACGATTCAATTGCAACTATACCAGAAGCTACAATAAATGCTATAAAAGCTCTAAAAAATGTTAATACTTTAATTGTAGGTGGAAAAGATAGAGGAGTAGATTTAAGTGAGCTTTATGAGTTTTTGAAAGCATCAGATTTAGAAAATATAATATGTCTTCCAAAAACGGGAGAATATATATTTAAAGAACTAGAAAATTCAGGAAAGAATTGTTATATAGTAAATGATTTAAAGGATGCAGTAAGTAAAGCTAAGAAAATTACGAGAAAAGACAGTATATGCTTACTTTCACCGGCTGCTTCTAGTTATGGGTATTTTAAAAACTTTGAAGAAAGAGGAAATTTATTTAAAAAATATGTTTTAGACAAAACTGTATAAGAACACACAATTACCTAAATATAGAGCTTTAAGCGAGGTTTACAAATAATAAGATAACATAAAAAACACAATAAATTTGAAAGCAGAGACAGGTAAAAGTAAAGCTCAAAAATAGGAAAAATGAGGAAAAACAGAACTTATAAAAAACAAAATTTTGTAAAAAATGTAAAAAATATCAAGTTTTATGTAGACAAACGAAAAAAAGTGTGCTATAATAAAGTTGTTTTTAGGAGAAAAACGAAGATAAAAAGAGCATTATAGAGAGATACTTTAGATAAATTTAAGGAGGAAGTAAATTGAATACAAATTATTCAGAAAACAATCACTTAATCTTAGTTGGAAAAGTAGTAAGTGAGAAAAAGTACAGCCATGAAATTTATGGGGAAAAATTTTATGTTTTCAATATGGAGGTAGTAAGATTAAGTTCAACTACTGATATTATTCCAATAACAGTATCAGAGAGATTATTAACAGATATAGACCTAAGTATTGGAAAGAAACTTTCAGTAGAAGGTCAATTTAGATCTTACAACAATTACGAAAACGAAAAAAACAGATTAATTTTAACTGTTTTTGCAAAAGAAATTACAGAAGTTGAAGATGACGAAGAAGAAAAAAATGAAATAACAAATGAGGTTGTTTTAATTGGATATGTATGTAAAAAACCAATTTATAGACAAACACCTTTTGGAAGAGAAATAGCAGATGTTTTATTAGCTGTTAATCGTGCATACAATAAATCTGATTATATTCCTTCAATAGCTTGGGGAAGAAATGCTAGATTTTGTCAAAATATAGAAGTTGGAACAGAAGTAAAAATCACAGGAAGAATTCAATCTAGAACTTACGAGAAAAAATTTGAAGATGGAACTAGTGAAACTAGAGTAGCTTATGAAGTTTCAATTGCAAGTATGGAAATCGTAAATAAAGAAGAAAGCGAAGATGTACAAGAAGAAGTTATTTAGTTATATATAATTTTTATATATAAATTTTAGCAAATTATGTAATGTCTATGTGCTAGCGAAAGGCTGGTACATAGGCGTTTTTTTTGTCTTTTTCATTTAAAAAACAAATTTTTAAATAATTTTACAAATTATGGTAAATATTTTTTTGAAAAATTCGACATAATAGAAATATAAAATAAAAAAGGAGGATTTTTTAAATGAAAAAGATAATGAGCCTAACAGTGATTTTTATAATACTAAGCTTTATAATTTTAACAGGAAAAAGTTTGGCTTTGAGCTTAGATACATTAGATGTAAGTATAGATAAAACAACTGTAAGACCAGGAGAAACAGTAAAATTAACAATAGAATTTGGAAAAGAATTAGGTGCTTATACTTTTAATGTTACTTATGATAATAATATTTTTGAGTATGTTTCAGCGGAAGGTGGAACACCAAATGATACTTCAGATAAAGTAAAGGTAGTTTACCACGATTCTTCTGGTGGAACAAATCCAAGAACTAGTATGAGTGTAACTTTTAAAGCAAAAGAAAATATAATAACTTCTAATCCAACAGAATTTACTGTTACAGCTGAAGGCTTATCTAATAAAGATGCTTCAGAAACTTATGATGATATTTTAGTACCAATTGCTAAAAACTTAACTGTAGAGCCAGAATATATAGATTACAATATAAACTTAGAATATACAGGAGAAATTAGAGCAAATGAAGAAAAGGAAATGACTATTTCATATTCTTCACAAATGGGAAAAAGCTATGAACATGCAAGATTAATAGCAGAGGCGAAGACTCCAGAAAATGCTAATGTAAAATTATTAGGAATAGATGATGCTAGTCTAGAACACGATATTATTCAAAGTGGATGGGGAGATCCGCAGGGGTATAAAATAGGTGGAAAAGATGTTTCACAAGTTTTAAAAGTAAGAGGATTATTTACTAAGGAAGGTGATTATACTATAACTCTAAAACTAATAGATAGAGATAATTCTGATACAGTAATAGCAGAAAAAGAATTTTCTTTTAAAGTAGCTGAAGAGCTAGATATAGTTCCTCCTGTGCAAGAAGACTTTGATTCAAGTTTAGAAAGTGCTGAATCTTTTGATTCGAATGAAGTAACAAATGATTCTACTAATATAGCAGAAAATAATAGCACAGAAGACAATAGTATTGAAAATAATAATTCAGTAAAAAATACTACAGAAAATTTACCAAGCTCTTTGCCAAAAACAGGTAATAATATGTATTTACTAGCCTTACCAATAATTGCTTTATTAGCAGTAGTTTATATTTATAGTAAAAAATCAAAATAAAATAGCAATTGGACGAAAAATTCGTCCAATTGTTGTTACATAGGAGATAAACTATGAAAAGAAGAAATAAATTTTTTATAAATGCAATTAGTTTAGCTTTAATATTAGGTATTATTTTTGGAGTTTGTATCGATGAATATAAGGAAAAAAGTATCGGTGAAAAAAGTGCTCAAGAAAAAGATATAGAACTTAAAAAAACTCAGAATTTAGCTTTAAAACAAATTTCGACAAAAAACATAGTTAAGGAAAATATAATAACTGAGGTTAATTATCCAAAAGAAGAAGTTTTAGAAGAGTATAAAGGGTATGAAGTGTGTGCAAAATTAGAAATACCAATTATAGATTTAGAAACTTATGTACTAAAAAATTATTCTCCCCAAAGTTTAAATACTTCTGTTACAAAGTTTTTTGGAGCAAATCCAAATGAACAAGGAAATTTTTGCATAGCAGGGCATAATTTTATAAATAAAAATATGTTTAGAAATTTAAAGAAATTAAAAATTGGTGATGAGTTTTTTTTAATAGATAATAATATAGGAAAAGTGCAATATAAAATATACGATATAAATCAAGTATTTCCAAATGATGTAAGCTGTTTAAAACAAAATACTAATTTTAAAGAAGTAACGCTAATTACTTGTACTAGTGATTCTAAAAAAAGAATTATAGTAAAGGCGAAAGAAAACTTATAAAAATAGATAAAGTGTGTTAGAAAATAAAAATTTTATATTAGAAAGGAAGAAAAAATTTATAAAAGAATAATGGAAATGAAGAAAATAAAAATATACTTTTTTATAAATTTATTGATTTTCATAATTTTATTTATAGAGCTTAAAGCTATAGCATCCACTAAATTAGATGGAATATCAAACTTTCCAGATAGCTATAAGCCATATTTAGAAGAACTTCAAAAAAAGCATCCTAATTGGAAATTTACAGCTTTATACACAAATTTAGACTGGAAGTATGTAATAGATGAAGAGAATGTATTTGGAAAAAATCTAGTACCAAAAAACTATTCTGATAGCTGGAAGAATACAACACCAGGTCAATATAATGTGGAAATAGATGGTGGATTTGTAGATTCTTCTAGACAAGCAGTGGAATATTGTATGGATCCTAGAAATTTTTTAAATGAGGTAAGAATTTTTCAATTTGAAGGCTTATCTTTTGACGATAGCATTACAAATTTAGAAGGTATTGAAAAAATATTGTATGGAACAGAATTTTATAAAAATAAAGTTTCATATTTGGATAGTAATGGAAATAAAATTTCTATGAACGAGACTTATGGAGATTTAATTTTAAAAGCTGGTAAAACTTCAAAGGTAAGCCCTTATCATTTAGCATCTCGTATAAAGCAAGAAGTAGGACCTTTTTTAACACATAATTCTATAAGTGGAACAGTAGAAGGATATAAGGGACTTTATAATTTTTACAATATTGGTGCAACAAGTTCTACAGATCAAATGGGAGCTATAAAGAAGGGGTTGCAATATGCAAAAGATGCAAATGGAGCGGGAGAAGAAACTAGAACAAAATATCTAATTCCATGGAATACTAAAGAAAAATCAATAACAGGAGGAGCTATTTTTATTGGCTCTAGCTATATAAATATAGGACAAGATACAGTATATTTACAAAAATTTGATGTTAACGACGATAGAGGACTACCACTTTTTTGGCATCAATATATGACAAATATATTAGCTCCGTACAGCGAATCTAATGCTATTTATCAAGGGTATTCTAAAAATGGTATGTTAGATGCATCAATGTATTTTATAATTCCTGTATATAATAATATGCCGGAAATACCTCAAGATAATCCAAATATTAAAACATCAGATTTTACTGAAGATAATAAAGAAGTTTATTGTACTGCAAAAAATGTAAATGTAAGAACTGGTCCAAGCACTTCTTACGAAATAATTACCACCATTTCAAGTCCAGATAAATTAACAAGATTATCGAAGGGAATTCAGGCAGGGGAAAGATGGGATAAAGTAAAACTGAAAAATGGAATTATAGGATATGTTTATCAAAGCTATTTAGAAGAGGTAAAGGAATCAGAAGAAACAGAAGATTTAGATATTGCTTTTGATAGTTCTTTGGTAGTAAATGGATTGGAGATAAGTGGCTTAGACCATACAAACAATACAGTAAAAGCTTTAAAAGATAAAATAACTACAAACTTAGAACTAGAATTTGTAAATAATAAAAATGAAATTTTAACAGATGCAAGTTTATTAGGTACAGGCAGTAAAATAATAGTAAAAAAATCTGGAAATACCTTAAAAGAATATAAAATAATATTATATGGAGATGCAAATGGAGATGGAAAAATAAATAGTGTAGATTTATTAGTAATTCAAAGAGATATTTTAGAAATTGAAAATTTAGAAAGTATTTATAAAAAAGCTAGCAATATTAGAAAAAATGGTAAAACACCAAGCTCAATAGATTTGCTATTAATACAAAGACATATTTTGGGTTTACAATTAATTAATCAATAGAAAAATACTGATTTTATAATTAATAAAGGCATATAAAGATAGTGCTTTATAAAAAGTAGAATGTATAAAAATGGAGATAATATGAGAAATAAGATTTTAAGTTTAATTTTTATATTTTATATATTAGTAAGCTTTTCTGCAAAAGTCTTTTGCCTAGAAATAGCAGAAGTAAGTATATTATCAAATAAAGATTATTTAAATATTGGAGAAGAAGTAGAAATTACAGTTTTTATTGAAAATGCAAAATTAGTTGCATATAATTTTGAGCTTTCTTTTGATAGTGAGAAATTAGAATTAGTATATAAAGAAGAAAATAGCAATGTAAAAGAAAATAGAATATTAACACTTTGGTATGAAATAGAAGGTGGAAAAAAAGCAAAGATAAATGAAATTGAGAAATATGTATTTAGAGCCAAAAAAGAAGGAAATGTAGACTTTAAAGTGGAAGGAGAGTTTTATAATTCTACAGGAGAATTGTTAGAAACAGAATATAAATCAAAAGAAATACAAATAAGCAATTTAGAAAGTGAAGAAATAGAAAATGATTTGAAACAAAATACAAATGATGATAGCTTAAATCAAAATATAGATAATGAAGAAAATATATTAAACGAAACTGTAGATGAGGAAAATAATCTAGAAGAAAAAATAAATGTAGAAATTAATGAAAATAGAGAAGCTAGTGTAAGTAATACAGAGAAAATAACTAATAATATAGTAGAAAATGAAGATTTAAAAAATAAGAATATAATAATAAATGAAATAAATCCAAGTGAAAGCTATGTTTTAGAAGAAAATAATATATCTCAAGAAGAAAATTTGGAAAGCAATATACAAAAAAATAATGCTAATTTAGAAACTTTAAGAATAGATAGAGAAGGTTTAATTCCAGAATTTAAACCAGAAATTTACAAGTATTATTTAACTGTACCAAAAGAAATAGAAAATTTGGAAATAGAAGTAGTCCCTCAAAATAAAAATGCAAGTATTGAAATAAGTGGAAATAATCAATTAGTAGATGGATTAAATATTATAAAGATTAAAGTTATATCTGAGGATAAAAGCAAAGTAAATGTATATGAATTGCAAGTTACTAAAACAGTAGATTTAGAAAGTGCAAATACTAATTTACAGACATTAGCAATTGAAAATGCAATGCTAAATCCAAGTTTTGATAATAATATTACAAGTTATAGTGTAGAAGTAGCAAATTCTGTAGAAAATTTGAGGCTTTTAGCTATTCCAGAAAATGAAAATGCAAGTGTAGAAATAAGTGGAGATACAAATTTAAAAGAAGGTAGAAATGAGTTAAAAATAGTAGTAACAGCTCAAAATAAATTTACTAAAAAAGAAATTTTAATAGATGTATATAGAAGAAATGAAGTAGAAGAGGAAGAATATGAAAAGAGGCAAGAAGATAATGCACAAAAAATAGAAGAAGCTTATAATATTGGAAATAACTATAAAATAAATGAAATGGCAAGCACAGAAGAAATAGATAAAAATTTAAATAAGCAAAGTAATAGAAATTTCTTATATATGGCAATTGTAGTTTTAATGGTTATTTTAAGTGGAGTTTTAGGAATTATAGTCTATAAGATTTATTTAAAAAAATAATATGAGACTTTTGCAAAAATAGTAGATAAATAAATTAAAAAATGGTATAATTAAGATGTTAAAAATTAAATAGGAGGTTTTACTATGAGCAAGAGCAAAAAAATTTTAAGTATAGTTTTTACTTTTGTTATTTTTTTACTTATTTCTATGCAAAGTGTAAATGCTACAATGGAAGAAGTACCTTCATTAGAGGGCTTAGAAAGTATAGAAGTACAAGTAGATCTTATAAATACTAAAAAGCCAGAAAATATAGATGATGGTATTTTAAATAAAGTAAAGACTTATGCTAGTGGAGATTCAGAGACTTTAGAAAATCATGTAATAAATAGCTTATTAAATGGAGAAACAACAATAGATGTAAAAGACTACAATATCTCTACACAAGATATGCTAAACTTTATTAGTTATGTGCTTTTTGAGCATCCAGAAACTTATGTAATAAATAGTTGGCAAGTATATTATAGCAATGGAATAGCTTTGTATGTGGTTCCTAGTTATTTTATTAATCAAGAAGATGTAAAATTTTATTATGAAAAAGCAGAATTTATGGCTCAAAATTTTGTAAATTCTGTTCCAGAAGATGCTTCAGAAGTAGAAAAAGCAGTATATGTTCACAACTATATTTGCGAAAACACAGAATATGATTTTATAGGATACAATAATAATTCAATGGCACCAATAGTTCATTCAATGTATGGACTTTTTATAAATGGTCTAACAGTATGTGATGGATATTCAGGCGCATTTAACTACTTAGCAGAAAAATTAGGCTTAGCTTCAGAAATAGTTACAAGTACACCTATGAACCATGCTTGGAACCTAGTAAGAATAGGAAATAACTATTATCATGTAGATACAACTTGGGATGATACACCAATACCTGGAAAAGATATTTATGGTGTTTGGAATTATGAGTATTTTCTATTAAGTGATAATGGAATGTATGCTCATTCACATAGTGGTTGGAGTTCTTCAATAAGAGCAACAGATACTAGATACGACAATTACTTTTTAAGAGATGTAGAAAGACCAATAATACCATTTGATGGAAAATGGTACTATATAGAAAAAAATAGTGAGAGCAGAATTATTTTAAATACTATGGATAATTTAGGAGATAGTGTTCATAATATAGAATTTAGTGATGATAAATCTACAGCTAGAGATTTACCAGTTTTAATTGCTGTAGGTGAAGAAATGTACTATAGTGATGGAAGAAATATTTATAAAATTTCAATTGGAAATTTAGGAGTAGTTACACAAACTAAAGTAGATACTGTTTCTAACGAATTAGTAGGAATTAGATTTTATAATGGAAGATTTCAAATAGAATATAGCAATAGCTATTCTAAAGAAAATAGAGATATACCAAATCAACTTGCAATAAAAACAAGTTCAGTAAATCAGCAAGACTTTAATTTAAAGCCAATTAAAAAGGGCGAAACCTATAATTTAAAAGCAGTTAATGCTACTGGAAATGTAACTTGGAGTAGTTCAGATACAAAGGTTGCAACTATTAGCAATGGAGTATTAAAAGCAGTAGGAGCAGGAAATGCAAATATTAGTTTAACACAAGAAGATACTACAATAACAATTCCAGTATATGTAAGAGATTATATAACTGTAAATTTAAGCTATAAAAATAATTTAGGTTCTGTTTATATAAATGGAAAATACAGAGGAAATGGAAGCTTTTCTTATCCAAAAGGAGCTGGAATAGACATTTCAGTTACACCAAATAATAATGCAAGATTTATTAATATGGTTATAAATGGAACTACATATACAAATTCGGCTTTAAGATCAAACAGCATTACAGCTGATACAAATATAACAGTAAATTTAGAAAGAGTATATACAAGAGCAGATATTGAAAATCTAATTTTTGATGCAAGATATTATGCAGATAGCTATGCAGATTTAAAGGCAGCTTTTGGATATAACGAATCAGCTCTTAGAAATCATTGGTTAAATTCAGGAATTAGAGAAGGCAGAAGAGCATCTATAATATTTGATGCAAAATATTATTTAAATAATAATGATGACTTAAAGAAAGCTTATGGAAATGACTTACAAGGAGCTTACAATCATTTTGTAGATTGTGGTTGGAAGGAAGAGAGACCTTCTTCTGATGCATATTATGGAGCATATTATAGACAAAATAACAAGGATTTAGCTGATTTAGACTCATATGATTTAATGGTACATTTTATAAATAATGGTATAAAAGAAGGTAGAAAAGGAACAAATATTATAGATAAAACACCAATAAATATTACAGAATATTTATTTAATAGTAAGTTCTATGCAGATACAAATCAAGATTTAAAAGCAGCTTTTGGCTATAATGAAGCAGCTCTTAGAAACCATTGGTTAAACTGTGGTATAGCAGAAGGAAGACAAGCTTCTGTAATATTTAATTCAAAAGAATATTTAGGCTATTATTCAGATTTAAAAGCAGCTTTTGGAAATAATTACAAAGCAGCTTATGAACATTTTATAAATAGTGGAATAAATGAAGGAAGAAAAGGTTCTAGACTATATGATGTCAGATATTATTTATCTAATAATGGAGATTTAGCAAATACTTATGGAAGTAATTATTCAAAAGTTACACAACATTTTGTTTTATGCGGAATAAATGAAGGTAGAGATGCAAGTGAAACTTTTAAAATTTCAGTATATAAATCATCAAACGGTGATTTAAAAAATGCTTTTGGAAATGATAATTTAAGTTATTATATTCATTATATGAATTTTGGAATTAGAGAAAATAGAAAAGCATATTAATAAATACTGTTACACCTAAAATATTAAAAATATTTTAGGTGTATTTTTTTTTACTTGATATATTTTTAAAATTTTGTTATAATTTTCTTTATAAGAAATTTAAGAGGTACAGTAGATGAAAAGTGAAAAAAAGTCTAAAATAATCTTTACATTGCTAGCTATTTTATGTATAGCTATGTTTTGTTTTGCAATTACACCAAAGACCTTACAAAACGATACTTATTATACAGTAAAAATAGGTGAATATATTTTTCAAAATGGAGTATCAAATTTAACGGAAGATTTGTATTCTTGGCACGATTTACCATATACTTATCCACATTGGTTATACGATTTAGGAACATATATTGTATTTAGAGCATTTTCGTGGGATGGAGTATATATACTTACAATACTATTATCTATAGCACTTGGTTTATCAATATTTTATATATCAAGTAAATTATCTAAAAATCAAGTAGTAGCTTTTTTTGTAACCTTAGGAGCAATGTATATATTAAAACCATTTGTTGCAGCAAGAGCTCAGCTTTTGAGTTTTATACTATTTGCTTGGACAGTATATTTTATAGAAAGATTTTTGGAAACACACAAAATTAGATATGGTATAGGTTTAGTTTTAATACCACTTATAATAGCAAATGTACATTGTGCAGTATTCCCTTTTTATTTTGTTTTATATTTGCCATATATTGGAGAATATTTTGTTGCACTATTAGTAGATGCAGATTTAGACAAGAAATTAGCTATAGTTATCTTAAATGTATGTAATATATGTGTAGAAAAAATAAAATGGAAAAAGAAAATTCAAGGTAAGATAGAAAAATTAGAATCAGATATAAAAGTTAGAAAAGAGAAAAGATTAAAAAATAGAGAGCATCCATATAAAATAAAAATTCAAAAGAATCATTTTGTAATAGTTTTAATAGGAGTAGCAATACTAGCATTAACTACTGGATTAATAAACCCAGCAGGAACAGGAGCTTATACTTATACTCTAAAAACTATGGAAGGAAACACAACATCCTCTATAAACGAGCATTTGCCACTTACTTTAATAGATAATACAGAGTTTACTGTAGCAATTGTAATATTTTTAGCAATATTAATATTTACAGATACAAAAATAAAATTATCTGATTTATTTATGCTAGCAGGTTTAACTTATTTATCTTTTAAAATGAGAAGACAAGTATCAATGTTTGCAATTTTTTGCAGTTTTATATTAGTAAAGATGATAGCAGCTTTTCTAGCAAAATACGATAAAAATCTATGCAAGAAAATTGTTAGAATAGAAAGTACAGCAATTGGTGCTTTATTACTTATAGGAATAGTAGGATATATTTCTTACGATTTGTATAAACCTGTTATAAATGATGAGTATATTGACAAGGGAACTTATCCAGTAGAAGCAGCAGAGTGGATAAAAAATAATTTAGATTTATCTACTTTAAAACTATACAATGAGTACAATTATGGAAGCTATTTATTATATGAAGATATACCAGTATTTATAGATTCAAGATGTGATTTATACACACCAGAATTTAACGAAAATAGAGCACAAAATATAGATGGAAGAGATATTTTTACAGATGCTTTAAATATAGCAAATTTATCTGTAAATTATGATATAAAATTTGAAGAATATGGAGTAACACATATTATAAGTTATGCTAATTCAAAATTATCAATGGTTTTAAGAAATGATGAGAGATATAGACAAATATATGATGATGGCTCTTTTAAAATTTTCTCAAGGATAGAAGCTGAGTAAAATATTTTAAGTTAAGAGGATAAAGCTTTGAAAAATAAAAAAATAAAATTATTGTTACTATTAGTAATAGTTTTTCTTTTAATAGATCAATTTAGTAAAATTTTAGTTTTAAGTTTTAATAATATAAGTTTTGGAGTTTTAAAGATAGAAGTTGTATATAATACAGGAATTGCTTTTGGAATTGGAGCTTCAAACTTATATAATGCAGTTTTAGTTTTTTTAGTAATTTGCGTAATAGTGAATTTTGCTTATAGTCAAAGAGATAAAATAGATAATAGAACAATTATGGTTTTATCAATGATTATTTCTGGTGGAATAGGAAATTTAATAGATAGAATTTTTAGAGGTGGAGTATTAGATTTTATAAAAATTGCTAATTTTCCAATCTTTAATTTAGCAGATGTTTTTATAGTAGTAGGCTGGTTTTTACTTATATGTAATTTATTAGGATTTTTTGTAAAAGATTTTTATAATATTAAAGAAAACAAATAAAAGGTGGGGAGAAAATTGCAAGATAAAGTAAAAATTTTAGGAGTAAATATAGATAATATTACAGAAGAAGAAGCTGCAGAAAAAACTAAAGAACTTATAGAAAAAAGTAATAAATCTTGCAAACTAATAGTAGCACCAAATGTAGAATTTATTATGCAGGCTCAAAAAGATAAAGAATTTTTTGACATATTACAAACAGCAGAGCTTGCTACACCAGATAGTGTTGGAGTAATTTTAGCAGGTAAGTTACAAAAAAAGCCTTTTAAACAAAGAATACCAGGGCAAGCATATTTTAGAAAGATTTTAGAGACAGCAGAAAAAGAAGGATGGACTGTTTACTTACTAGGAGGAAAAGGAGATATTCCACAAAGAGCGAAACAAAATGTGGAAAAGCTTTATCCCAAATTAAAAATTGTGGGTTATCATGAGGGATATTTTGAAGAAGATACAGAAGAAGTTGTAATAGAAGAAATAAATAAATTAAAACCTAATATTCTTTTTGTTGCTTTGGGAGCACCAAGACAAGAAAAGTGGATTGCAAAACATAGAAAAGAATTAAAAGTAGATGTTGCAGCAGGACAAGGTGGGACTTTTGACTATGAAGCTGGAAATATAAAAAGAGCACCTAAGTGGATTCAAAAAATAGGTATGGAATGGCTTTGGAGATTAATACTTCAACCTTCAAGAATAAAGAGAATGATAGTGTTACCAGTTTATTTATTTAAAATTATTTTTACCAAAGATATAACAAAGAGTAGATGGGAAAAATAGAAGAGGTAAAAATGGAAGAATATATTGTAGAAGATGAGTTCGTAAATTTAAGATTAGACAAAGTAATTTCAGAAAAAGCTAAAGATTATTCTAGAGTAGCAATTCAAAGATTAATAGAAGAAGGAAACATTTTAGTAAACGGAAAAAAAGCTAAGCCTTCTTATAAACTTCAAAAAGCAGATAAAATTTTCTTTGAAAAGCCAGAGCTAAAAGAAGCAAAAATAGAAGCAGAAGATATACCATTAGAAATTGTTTATGAAGATGAGGATATATTAGTAGTAAACAAGCAAAAAGGCTTAGTAGTACATCCAGGAAATGGAAATTCTAAAGGGACTCTAGTTAATGCAATAATGGCTTATTGCAAAGATTCTTTATCTGGAATTGGAGGAGAAGCAAGACCAGGAATAGTTCATAGAATAGATAAGGATACTTCTGGTCTATTAATAGTGGCTAAAAACGATAAAGCACATATAAATATTAGCAATCAAATAAAAAATCATGAAGTAAAGAAGACTTATATAGCTTTAGTAAGAGGTACTATAAAAGAAAATGAGGCTACTATAAATATGCCAATTTCTAGAAGTACAAAAGATAGAACTAAAATGGCTGTAAATAAAAATGGAAAAAATGCAATTACTCATTTTAAGGTTTTAGAAAGGTTTAAAGATTACACTCTATTAAAAGTGAATATAGAGACTGGTAGAACACATCAAATAAGAGTGCATTTAGCAGAAATTGGATATCCAATTGTTGGAGATTATGTATATTCAAATGGAAAAAATCCTTTTGGAGTTAAAGGTCAAATGTTACATAGCTATCAGTTAGAATTTAAACATCCAACCAGCAATAAAAATATGAAATTAGAAGCAAGTTTGCCAGATTATTTTGAAGAAGTTTTAAAACTTTTAAGAAAAGAAAAACAGGAGTAAAAAATGGAAGAAGAAGTAAGATTACAAAAATATATGGCAGATTGTGGTATAGCTTCTAGAAGAAAATGTGAAGAGCTAATATCAAAAGGTGAAGTATTAGTAAATGGCAGGATTGTAAAAGAACTTGGAACCAAAATAAAACCAAAAAAAGATAAAATATTTTTTAGAGGAAAAGAAGTAACCCTTAAAGGTAAAAAAATTTATATATTACTGAATAAACCAATAGGCTATGTAACAACAGCCAAAGATCAATTTAGTAGAGCTACAGTTTTAGATTTAGTTAAAGTAAAAGAAAGAGTGGTTCCAGTAGGAAGATTAGATATGTATACTTCAGGTGCTTTAATTTTAACTAATGATGGAGAATTTGTAAATGAAATAACACATCCTAGTAAAAAAGTAGAAAAGACATATACAGTTACAGTAATAGGAATTGTAACCAAAGATGATATAGAAAAACTAGAGACAGGAGTTTTAATAGATGGAAACTATAAAACTAAGCCAGCAAAAGCTAAAATTTTAAAAATAGATTTAGAGAAAAATAATTCAAGAATAGAAATAAAGATAAGTGAAGGAAAAAATAGACAAATTCGTAAAATGTGTGCCGCAATAAACAAAAAAGTAATAGCATTACATAGATCAAAAATAGGAAACATTAGTGTAAAAGATTTAAAAATAGGTACTTGGAGATATCTAGGAGAAGATGAAATAAATTTATTATTAAAAAATAGATAAAATTTTATTTTACACTTGAAAAAGGAAAGATAATGAAATATCATATAGTAAAGATACAAAAGAGGAGAAAATATGGAATATCAAAAATTTATTCCAGAAGGTTGGAATTCTACAGAAGAACTTTATACCAAAGAGAGTATAGAATCAGCTTTTGAAAATGGAAAAGTAATGCAAGGGCTAGTAGAAGAATGTGATTCTAATTTTAATTTACATATAAATTTAGGAAATGGCATAACTGGTATTATTCCAAGAAATGAGATAGATGCAGTAAATGTTGATGAATATGGATTAACAAAGCCAAGTATATGCAAATATAAAGTAAATACTTTAGTTCAATTTAAGGTAAAAGAAATATATTCGGATACTCAAATTTTATTATCAAGAAAACAGGTAGGAGAGGAAGCTATAAAATGGGTAATAAATGAACTTAAACCAGGAATGATAGTAAAAGGGATAGTACGAAATATAAGAAAATTTGGAGCTTTTGTAGAAATTGGTGGAGGTGTAGTAGGACTTTTACACATAGAAGATATTTCAGTTTCAAGGATAAAAACTCCAGAAGAGCGTTTTTATATTGGACAAAAAATAAATGTTATGATAAAATCTATAGAAAAAGAAAATGGAAAAGTAATTTTATCTTACAAAGAACTTTTAGGAGACTGGCAAGAGAACATAAAAGATTTTAAAGAAAAGATGATTGTTTCTGGAATTGTTAAAGAAACAGATAAATATAAAAATGGTATTTTTATAGAGTTAAAACCTAATTTAGTAGGCTTAGCAGAATATAAAGATGGCTTTTATTATGGTCAAAAAGTAAAAGTATTAATAAAGAAAATAATAGAAGAAAAGAAAAAAATTAAATTAATAATAGTTAATTAAAGCAATATATATAAAGGAGGCTATAGAAAATGGTAGATGACGAGAATATAAAAACTACCGTATCACCTTTTGCAATTAGAGAAGGGGAAATAAAAACTTTTGATGGTAAGGATGGTTATGTTTCTATTAACCAAATTATCCATAAAATTAATTTAGGACATATTACAGATATTCATTTTGAAATCTTAGATTTGATAAATGAATTTGAATTTATGACCTCTAGACAAATATATTTTATGTTACTTGCTAGAAATGTAGAAATAAAATCACAAGATAAATTAAATGTTAAATTAGATCAACTAATAAGAACAAAGATTTTAACTAGATATTATTTTTCTTCAGAAGAGGGAAAGGGAATATATAGAGTTTATTGTTTGGAAAAAATGGGAAAATATTTATTAAACTCTAGAGAAAAAGAGTGTAAGTGGCAACCAACAGATAATACAAAACCAGTAGCTTTAATAAAAAAGCGTTTAGCCGGAAATCAAGTGATTATTGCATATCTTAGAAAGTCAAGTAATTTTAAAAGCTATATAGTAAAACCGGCTTTAACAGCTAAATCATTAGGTAAAGTATTTAAACCTCATGGAGAAGTATCTTTAGGAATAGGAAATAAAAATATAGATTTATTGTTTGAATGTGTAAGAAGAGAAGAAAACTGGGAAAAGAAATTTGCAGAAAGAATGAACTTCTATAAGGATTTTTATAATAATTTTGTTCCAGGAGACTCAGGTTTTAGAATTATGCCACAATTAATTTTTGTTTGTGAAGATGAAAAACATATGGTAGAGACTCTTAGAGAAATTGTTAGTCAGAAATTAAATATAGATAAAATTAAAATGTATTTTACTACAGATTTAAAACAAAATAGTACTGCTCTAGATAAATCTTTAACAGAGTTTGTAAAAGATGAAAATGGTAAATTTAAAGCTATGAATATTGAATTTAAAGTATTAGCATAAATGTTAGAATAAGTAAAAAATAGAAAATACAGATAAACTTATAAATATAATTAAAACATAAAAGCATATTGATAAAAAAATTCGCCCTTTCTATAAAAGAAAGGGCGAGTTGTCAATATTGCTTACAGTGTTAACAAAATAGCTCTATTTGTTAACACTGTTTTTTTGCAATTAATTATTCATTATTGTTGTTATTATCACTGTAATTAGTTATTGCATCATCATCTGTAAACCTATATCTAAAGTCTGTAGTATTGTTTTGAATTGGATCCATATCATTTGGATTGTCTGGATTTTCGTTAAAGTTTATATTTCTTAAATCAAATCTATTTTTTTGTTTTCTAACTTCATGTTCTTTATTAATTATACCATTTGTAAATTTAGTAAAGTTGTAGGTTTTAATTTTTTGCTTTTCTTTATATTTTGACTCTAAGAAATCTATCTTAGCAGCACCAACAATATTTTTACCTTTTAAGTCTTTTGTTTTATAAATGATATTTTTGAATTTAAGAGCTTGTATTTTACCAGCTCTATAATTTTCTTTCCAAGCCCATTTAATATCTCTATATTGCTCGTCGTATTGCGGATTTCCTTTGTTGTCTGTTTTGTAAGTATTTTTGAAATCCCATTCTCTTTTATCTCCAAATTCTTTTTGCCACCATTCATTATCTTCTGGAGTATTATTACCAAATACAATTTTAGTAGTACAGTTTGCAAGTAATGTTTGTCTAAAGTTATAGTCGTTGTTAATGCCAAATTGAGATAAATTTTGAGCAGATATAATAGTTCCAACACGATATTTTCTATATAGAGTAAAGATGTCTTCAGTAGCTCTACAAACAAATGGTGGAAATTCATCTACATATAAGAAATGTGGTATTCTAGTTTTTTCATTTCCTGGTCTAGATAAAACTGAATGTTGCATAAGAAGTAAGAAAAATAGACCAAAGGCTTTGTGAATACTAGCTCCTAAATCTCCTCGTCTAGTACAAACTAAAATTACATCACCATTTTTTAATACTTCATCATAGTTTATATTGTTGTTTCTATTACATAAGATACTTCTAACTCCTGGATAACGCAATAGATTTTCTAATTGAGCTGCAGAAGCTTGAAGATATTTTGCAGTTTCATCTCTGCCAACAGCATTTTTATAAAAAGTTTTTTCAAAATAACCTAATTGAATTTCATATTTTTCAGCTAAATCTGGTTCTTGTTTCATTTTTTCAGCTAATTCTTCAATTAAGTCAAAATTGTTTAAAAGTTTCATTAAATCTTCTAAGTTTGGTAGATCACCATTATTTAACCTTGGATACATTTCTTTTACAAGTAAAGAAATATTTTCAATTGCTTGTGTTACAATATTTTGCATAAATGCTTCATCCACAGAAGTATTATTGTTTAGGTTTACTTCTGAATGATACATTCTTTTTAATACAGAAGATATTGCAATTGAAGTCTTAATAGGGTCATCAAAAATAAATGGATTTAGACCAACTGAATTTGGATCGTTTGGATCTATAAGCTTATAAGATATTCCAAAATTATCGGCTACCTCTTGAATACGAGAGATAGATTCAAAATCTGGAGCTACATAGGTAATACCTAAGTTTTTATAAACAGAGTTTTCTCCAGCATAACTATATATAAGTTTTGACATATATGCTTTATAAAGTTTTTCTTTTGAAGCCACCGGAATAAGCATATTTAAACTAAAGTTTTCATTTATGTATTCGTTAGAATATGGAGAATTTAAATTTGCAAGTCCAGTACGCAAAGCTGTGTAACCCATTTCTTTAGCAGCTTCTTTAAATAAGTATTTTTTTTCTATATCTCTGGCAATCATTGGTTCAAACATCATAGAGGTTTTACCTGAACCAGAAACACCAACTATTAGAGTAGATTCAAATCTTCTAGATTCTGGTGTTTTAATAACTTTACCAGTTTCTTTATCTTTACAAAGGTACATTTCACAAGTGTATGGGCCCCAACCTTCTTTGTTATCTGATAAATCAATTCCTCCATAATCAAATATAGAATCTCTTAAATCTTTTGTATCGTTTATCTTCATATATATAAATTTAAATAAAGGATAGAAAGATACAATTGGAATATACCAAGCAAAAGCAGCCATTGCTGGTTTTATTAAATCCATGAAATTTAAAATTATATAGCTGTAATTAGGTACAGATACTAGTATCATCCATTCTATTTGATTTATCCATTGAATAATCATTGAAACAACAATTATATATAAACCAATCATATAAATATATAGAAAAGATAATTTTTTCCAATCCTCTGTAACGAACTTTGAGGCAAAGGAAAAATAGAAAGCAAATACAGGGCATGCCATTGCTAAAGTATATTTTATAGGTCCCCAATAAGAAACAGACATACCTGTTGCACCAATCATTATAATTTCTACAATTCTGTCTACACAAATATAAAAAGAAATCAAAGTTAAAACATAGGTTAAAAAGGTATTTCTATCAGTTTTTAATTTCTTTAAGAAGCTATCTATGTATTTCAATTAAATTCACCACTTTCACTAAAATATATACATATATATTATCTTACAAAAATAGAAAAAAAACAAGAGTTTTTTTGAAAAAATAAAAGGTTTTTAAGACTTTTTTTATATAATAGGAAAGTTCTAAAAAATAATTAATAGAAAATTAATAAAAAATAAATAAATTCTAAAAAAGCATTGCAAAAAGATGTTCGGTATGATAT
>CALXPP010000024.1 GCA_944390345.1 uncultured Clostridia bacterium | reverse complement strand
TTCCAATGAATATTTACTCATTAAAAAATGCACCTCCAAATGTTAGATTTTTGTCTAACATTTTGGGTGCACTTCATGATAATTAAAGACTTTTTTTATTTGCTTAAATTTTATCATTAAGCTAATTTGAAGTCAACAGAAAAATTAAAATTTAAATGTTTACAAATATTGAATAAATTTATAAAGTTCTGCAATTTGAATACTTTTAGGCTTCTTTTGATTTACTTTAATTATCATAATTAAAGCAGTCAATCCATAAAAATAAAATGTAAAGAGGAAGCCTAATGAACTTAAAGAAAAGTAAAAGCAAAATAAAAAGATTTTAGAGGCACTATATTTTATAGTGCTTTTTGTGTTGCTTGCTTTTCTAAAATTAAATAATAAACTCTTGAAATTTAGAAAACTTTGAAATGGTTTTCTTTCAAGTAAACAAGCCTAACATTAACTTAGCAAAATATTTGCGATTAAGCTGTTAGATTTGTTTTTGTGGATGATGGCAAAAAGGCTATATGCTTTTTTGCCTTGCTTTAATAGACAAAGGAGGAAAAAATGCAAAACGAAAGAAAATTATTTCAAAAAAATGCTAAAAAAGCTTTTAGAGAAAGAAAAAAAGCAAATAGAGGAATAACCTTAATAGCTTTAGTAATTTCAATAATAGTAATGTTAATTTTAGCAGGAGTATCTTTAAATGCAACAATAGGAGAAAATGGAATATTAACAAAAGCACAAAATGCAAAATTAGCAAGTGAAGAAAGTAAAAGAAGAGAAGACTTGGAATATATATTGTATGAATATAATTCAAGTAGCTTTTTAGGACAAGCAGATGGATTTACAGATTACTTAGAAAACTTAAAAACAGAAGGAAGAATAGACGATTATTTGTACACAGATACATTAATAGTAAAGTATGATGGAGTGTATTACGAAACAGAGAAAAACGGAGAATATTATGAAATAAAGAATAAATTAGAAGACGACCTAACAGGAGGAAGTGGAGAAACAGGAGAAAATAACTATATAGTAACACCAGATAACTTAACAAATGGAAATATAGAGATAGCAGAAGGAAGTAGCTATGTAGTATTAGATGAAGTAAAAGGAGAAGATTTTAACTTTGAAATCCCAGCAGGAGAGCCAGTAACAATAAAAATAATGGGAGATATGAACATAGACAATAAAGGATATAAAAGAAGTGCAATAGATTTAGAAGAAGGGGCAACCTTAAACTTATATGTATATGGAACAGTAGAAGTAAATTCAGGATATGGAGAAGATGCAAGTGGAAATGTAGCAGGAAAAGGAGGATATGCAGGAATCCACGTACCAGAAGGAGCAACACTAAATTTATATGGAACAGGAACACTAACTGCAATAGGTGGAAATGCTGGAAGTGGAGAAGTTTCTTCTGATAGAACTTTAACAGCTGGAGGCGGAGGTGCCGGAGCTGGAATTGGTGGAAACGGTGGAAATGGTGGCGAAGGACACGGAGGAGAATATACCGATGAATACAGAGTTTGTGAAAATGGAAAAGATGGAGAAAACTGCGGGAATGTAAATATATACAATAGTTTAGTATTGTATGCTTATGGTGGAGCTGGAGGCTCTGGAGGAATAAATACAGCAGGTAATTCAGGAGGAGCAGGAGGTTATCCTGCTGCTGGAATTGGTGGCGGTGGAGCTGGTGGAGCTGGCTCAACTTGTTGTACAGGTGCTGGTGGATATACCGGCGGAGGTGCTTCGGATTATCCAACTAGAGCTGTAAATGGTAGTTACGGTGGAGAATGTATAAGAACCGGAGGTATGTATTGGGGTGGCGGTGGCTACTTTTCAGGACCAGAAGGTCAAGATTTAACTGGAATAAATGTTAAAGATTGTTTTGGAGGAATGGGAGGAACATCTTATTATATAGGACATAGAGCTGGAGATGGTGGTACAGCAGGAAGTGGAGGAAATATAAAAGTATCTTCAAATGCCAAAATATATGCATATAATGGAAATAGATATACAGATGGAACTGACTATGAAAATGGCTTAAACCAATGTCCAATATATTTACAAGCTGGAATTTCTCCAACAAGATATGTTGTAGCATCTTATGCAACACATGAATATGGCGGTGAACATCCAATATATGGATTTACAAATGGAATTACTCTTTCTAAAACTTCAAATTTAGAGACAAATAAAACTAAATCCGGATATATAAATAAATTTTATGAAACAGTAACTGATGATAATAAAATTATTACAATGAATTCTTTATTAAAGAATGTAGATATGTCTTATCAGGGAATTGGTTCTGGTGCAGGATATGTAGAAGTATCAAATGGCATTTTTACTATAGATGCTTTAATGAATTAAATAAAATAATCACAACCAAATATAAAACGGTTGTGATTTTTATGTATAAAAGTTGAATTCCATATTGTAAAATAAAAAAGATATATGTATAATTTAAATATAATTATAATTTTGGAGATACATATGATAAATAGAAAAGAGTTCGATTTATTATTACAAGAAATTTTTCAAATAGAAAATAAAATAGAAGAATTAAAAGTAATAAAACAATTTGATAAAGCAAGTAGATATGAGGAAGATTTAAAACAAATAAGATCAAAAGCAGAAAGTATAGTTTTAGACGATACTAATACATCTAAAGGCTTTGATAAATTATCTTTAGAGGTATTAAAAGAACTAATATGCTTGAATACTGAAATAAATTATTTTATTTTAAAAAATAACAATATAATAGAAAGTGAAGAAAATAATAGAATTGATTCAGAAGTTTTAGAACAAATAAGAAGATTATGGGAAAATTTAGATTTAGAAATCAATTCATGGAAAGAAACAAATCACAATCCAATAGAAGAACTAGAATTCAACAAAAAAATAGGAAAAGAAACTCTAAAAAATATAATTTATCAACTTCAAAAAGAAGCAATAATAGATTTTTCAAAAATATTTAAATATTGTAAAAGCGAATTCTTAATAAATGCATTAAAAGAAATGCTATTTAATATAGCAAAAATAAAAGAAGAAAAAGAAAAAAATGATTTAGTAAATTTAGCAAAAGTTGTAACAGAAAAAGATTTATACGATTATAAATTTTGGCAAAAAATATTACTTGCAAAAGGTCTAAGATCTAGAGATGATCATATTGAAATATTAGGAAATTTAAAAGATATTAACAATAAAAAATATATTACAGAAAATAATTCAAAAAATACTATAGAAAGTAATTTAGATGAAGATTTAATATATGATGAAACATTATTAAACACTATAAAAAAGTGGTTTTATAATCTAAAAATAACAATGTCTCAAAAGAAAATGGGGATTTCATGGTTAAGCTCTAATGGACCAGCTTTTAAAGTTGAATTTGAAGATGGAACTAATAAGTTTTCAAAGGATTTTTTAGATAGAAAGACAATTGAAAATGCAAAGAAGATTATAATAGCAACTAATGGTATTTCAAAATATAATTTTGAAGAAAATTCTGAATGGAAAAATTTAGAAGAAATTGAATTTGTAGAAGAAAAACATAGTTCCGGTACTAATTTAAGCCCAGATAAAACTTATAATTGTATAGGAAATGATACTTTTGCAAGTTGTAAAAAATTAAAAAATATTTCTTTTGGAAAAATAGAAATGATAGGAGAAAGAGCTTTTAGAGATTGCACATCAATTTCTGAACTTGTTTTTTCTAAAAGTATAATAAATATTGGAGAAGATGCTTTTTTAAATTGTGTAAATTTAAAGAAAGTAGAATTTTTAGGAGACTTAAAATTATATATATTGGACAGACCACATAATATTATAAACTGTTTTAAAGGTACTAATTTAGAAGAAATAAATTTCTACAATATAGAATCAGCTTTTAATTTTGCAATTATAGATTGTCCACATTTGAAAAAGATTTTTATTTCAAATATTGGTATAGAAATTCCATTTAAAACTTGCAAATATAGATTAGGAAGAAAATCAGGAATTGTTAGTTTTGTTGGAGAAAAAGCACTTATTTTATGGAAAAAGAGAAATAATAATATAAGATTTTTCGAATTAATAGAAGAAGACAAGAAAAAGTATGATTTAATATAAGAATTTCAAGTGATAAAATAGAAAAAAGCACAAGTTCTGTGCTTTTTCTATTTATATGATTACTAAAAATACTATAATTTTTTTATTTCATCTGCTGTTAAACCAGTATATTTCATTATTTCATCTAAATCTTTTTTATCTTTAAGCATATTTTTTGCGATTTCAATTGCTTTTAATTTTGCACCTTCTTTTTTTCCTTCCTTTTTACCTTCTCGAATACCAGTTTCTATCATTGTAGCTCTATCTGATAAGTATTTAAATCTTAAATCAGCTAAATATCTTTCTTTTTCATCTGACAGAATTTTATCTAATTCTTCGTTTGCCTTTTTTATTTCTTTATTTTCCATATCAGAGACCTCCAATAATTTTGGATTTTTAATAAATTTTATCCAACTAACTAAATCTTTATTTAGTATAGCTACATTTTCTTTCATTAGTCTTTCTAATTTTGGTATCTCTATTATATGAAGTTCTAATCTTTCTGTCAATACAAATTCGTGTGCTGTCAATACTGGTAGCTTGATTTAAAGTAAGAAAAATGATAAACTGTAAAAAAAGTATTAAGAGAGGTTTGAGATGAAAGTTGAATTAATTGAATTTGGTGCTGTAGATAATGTTCAGCTAAATGGTATGATATATGGGACTAATGGAGATAAAATAATAATTTCAGTCAATGGAATGAGTAGTAATTGTTTTAAAAAGAGAGAAAAAATTATAGCTACAGAAGTAGAAAAAGAAGGATATGACTTTTTATTTTTCAACAATAGAGGAAGTGAACTTGTAAAGTATGTTAGCTGTAAAACTGAAAATGGAGTTTCTAAGTTTTTAGGAGGAACTTCTTACGAAAATCCAGAAGATGGCTTTTTTGATATAGTAGGAGCAATAAGAAAAGTAATAGAATTAGGATATAAAAAGATAATTTTACAAGGTCATAGTCTAGGATGTACAAAGATAGTATATACATATAATAGATTAAAAGAAATTTTAGAAGAAGATAATTCAAAAGAAGTAAAAAAAGAAGAGGCAGAAGAGATTTTAAGTAAAGTAAAAGCTGTAATATTAAATTCATTAGTAGATATTCCAAGAGCATTAAAAATTTTTCAAGGTGAAAAATATGATGAATTTTTAGATTATGCAACAAAAAAAGAAGACGCTGGAGAACCTTTAGATATTATGCCTAGCAAAAGCTTTATACATCCAGTATCTGTTAAAACTTATTTGAAATATGCAAAGTATAATAAAAATATAGATTTTGCAAAATATCATAATGAATTAGATGAATTTAAAGCTCTAAATAATATAGAAGTCCCATTATTTATGAGGTGGGGAGATACTAATGAAATGATAGAACAGTCAGCAGAAAATTTAGTAGATTTAATGAGTAAAAAAATAAAAAACAAAAATAAAGATATTTCCTATATTGCTGGTGCAGATCATGGATATCATGGAAAGGAGCTAGAGCTCGCTAAACAAATTGTAAGCTTTTTAAACAAAATAAAAAATTAAAGCTTTTTGCTTTAATTCCAGTACTTAAAGAGTTTTATTATTTATAAAAATTCTATCATTTAGCATTTTTAAAGTCAATATAAAAATTAAATTATTTGAAAATAAAAAAGAAAAAGATATATAAAAGCAAGAAAATATGCATTATATATCTTTTTTTAAATTTCTTTAAGTACTGGACTTAAAGAAAAATCCATAAAAATAAACATAAGGAAGAGTCGTCTAATGATACAATTTATTTTAAAAAGTAAGAATTTTTTATTATTAAATAGCACTAATTTTATTAGTGCTATTTGTGTTGCTTAAAATGATTGTAGCTATATGAAATGGTTTTCTTTCAGAAGACAAAAGTAGCACTTTTTTGCATTTTTGTTTTATGGATTGTTTAGGAGAAAAGAGTTTCTTTTCTCCTAATAAAATAAACTTAGGAGGAAATCATAATGAACAAAGGAAAATTCTTAAAAGAAGCAAAACGGAATAACTTTAATTGCTTTAGTAATATCAATAATAGTAATGTTAATCTTAGCAGGAGTAAGTTTAAATGCTGTTATTCGGAGATAATGGAATAATTACCAGAGCACAAGAAGCAACATATATGCAAAGTATAGCTACATTAGAGGATTTTTTAAATTCATATTATGTAGAACACTATGATGTTATGCAAGATAGTGAAAGCAAAGTACAAGCTTTGAAAAATTTAGAACCAGATTGGTTTTTTGGAGGAGCTCCACTAGGATATATTGTAGATAGTGATGGACATGTAAATTTTTTTATTAATAAAGATGGTCTGCCAGATGATATAAAAAGTCAAATCAAAGGTGGAGATGCAGGAGAAAAAACATATCAGGACTATGCAAGTATGAATGATGTATATGGAGTAACAAAAGATTTAAGAGTATATTATTGTTCAAAAGGAAAAGATACTCTTTTAGGAACTGCAAATACAGATTTAGATAATCCAGTAAGAGAAGTATTTGAAGCAGGAAGTTCTTTAGCAAAACTTATAAATGGAAATGATACAGATAATGTAACAGCAGAAGATTTAAAAAATGTAAAAGAACTTACTATTACTCCAGAGGATGGAATAACTAATTTTGAAGAATTTTATAATTTTCCGAGTCTAGAGAGAATAAATTTTGAAGGTGTAACAATCAATTCTTTAAATGGCTTACAAAATGCTATTAAAATAAATTATATATATTTTCATAATTCTGTAATTTCAGATTATTCTGCAATAGGAAAATGTAAGGAACTAAAAAATTTGCATATGTATATGCCAAATAATGAAGAAGTAAGTAAAATGTGTGAAGGATTAAAAGACGCAAAGCTTACTAAACTAGAATATTTAGGTCTTTATGGTTATATGCATTATACAGTAGTAAATTGGAATTATTCGACTACTAGTACTACTAGAAGTGAGCTTACAGATATAAGCCCTTTAAAAAATCTATCACAAGAGACAAAGCAAGCTATTAAATATTTATATTTTAATAATAATAATATAGAAGATGCAAGTGTGTTGGAAGATTTTTCAAACTTATATTTTGTTCGTTTAGAAACCAATAAACTAACTTCTTGTAAAGGTTTGGAAAATAAAAGTAGTCTAAGATATTTATATTTAAATAATAATTTATTAGGAATAAATGAAACGGAAATTCCAAATGAAGAAGCAGATTCAATAAGTTTTTTAAAAAATAATACAGCTTTATATAGATTAGATTTATCTAAAAATTCTAATCTTAAACAAATATCTTATTTGAAAAATATAACTGGATTAAAGCATTTTTTATTAACAAATGATGAAAATATAGAAACGGCTTGTATAGTTGAATTAAAAGATATTTTAGCAAAATGCGAATTATTAGATATGCCAAGTAAGTACTATTTAGGTTTAGATAACTCTCCAAAAATGAATTTATCAAATTTAAGTTTAACAGATGAAGATATTATGCTACTAAAAAATAATACTATAATAGAATCTTTAAATTTGTCTAATAATACAGCTTTATCAAATGAAAAATTGCAAGAAGTTCTATCAACTTGTACAAATATGAAAGCTATCAATTTATCTGGGGTATCAAATTTAGAAAGCATTGAATTTATAAAATTTATGCCAAATTTAATAACTTTAGATATAAGAGATACTAAGGTAGTTGATTTGAGTTTACTTAATAACAATGTACCAAACTTAGGAACTTTATGTATCAATAATGAAAATATAGATTTAACAACTATACAGGAAAAAATTTCAACTCTTAATAAAAATTATGATACAACAATAATTAAGAATGGTTCACAAGGTTTAGCAATAAACAATCCAAATCTTATAAAAAAATTAAAAGATTGTACTGAAATTACAAGATTAGAAATGTATAATGATACAGGAAGTACGAATACAACAATAGATTTAAGTAATTGTGAAAAATTAACATATGTGCGTTCTAGAGGAAATGGCTGTACAATTATAATTCCAAATAGTTTAGAAGAAATTAATAGTGAAGATCCAAATTTTGATTATACAAATCATGATAATTTAAAAAAAATAAGTTTTTCTTGGGATGGACTTAACAATAGTTCTTTTGCAAACTTATGTACACAATTAGCTGATTCTAATAAGTTACAAAGTATAGGAATTAATTCTTTGAGTGTAAGTAATAAAATAGATTTTTCGCCAATAAAAAATTTAAAAGATACAACATTACAAAGTTTTAATTTATATGGAAATACCAGTTTAGATAAATATCAGTTAGATTTTATCGAAGGAATTGAAGAAATTACAAGCTTAAAAAATATTAATATAGATTGGACAACACTTACAAGTATGCCAGATTTAAGCAATTTAACAAACTTAGAAACTATAAAAATAACAAATAGCTCTATAAAAGATTTAACTCCTATTGCAAATTGTACTAATTTAAAAGAAATTAATTTTAACAACAATAATATAAGTAATGTTAAACCATTAGAAAATATGAGTAATTTAACAACTCTAAGATTAGAAAATAATTCTCTTTTTGATACATATTCATTTGTAGCAGAAGATGGAAGTACAAAAACGGAAAAAACTTTAGAAATTTTTGCAAATTTGAATAAAATGAAACTAGAAAATCTATATTTAAGTGGAAACACAGGAATAGTAGATTGGTCTATAGTTTCAAGCTTGAAATGGAGCGGAAAATCAGGATTTTAGTTTATATGAAAAGGACACAATTTAATTTTGTGTCCTTTTTTCCTATTTATCCATTTCAATTAATTTTTGTACAATTTGAACAGCATTTGTTGCAGCGCCTTTTCTAATATTGTCAGCTACATCCCAGAAGTTTATACCATAAGGCACACTTTCGTCTCTTCTAATTCTACCAACAAATACTTCATTGTGCCCAGAAGCTTGTGTTGCAAGAGGATAACTATTTTTTTCTGGGTTATCAACAACTACTATACCTTCTGAATTTTTTAGAGTTTCTATTAATTCTTTTAAATCAAAATCGTTTTCAAATTCAACATTTATAGATTCACTATGAGAATTAATAACAGGTACACGAACGGCTGTGGCTGTTACCTTTAAATCTGGTCTTTTTAAAATTTTTCTGGTTTCATTTACCATTTTCATTTCTTCTTTTGTATAGCCATTTTCTAAAAATACATCAATATGTGGTAAGCAATTATTTACAATTTGATAAGGAAATTTTTTTGGTGCTTCACCTTTTAAACCATTTTCTAAATCATTAACACCTTTTTGACCTGCACCAGAAACGGCTTGATAAGTAGAATATACAACTCTTTTAATTTTGTATTTATCATCTAATACTTTTAGTGGTACAACTGCTTGAATTGTAGAGCAGTTAGGATTAGCAATAATACCATGATGATTTTTTATTTCCTCACTATTTACTTCTGGTACAATTAAAGGTACATTTTCCTCCATTCGAAAGGCACTACTATTGTCAACTACAACGCATCCTTTTTGACTAGCAATAGGTGCAAAGTGTTTTGCAGTATCTCCACCAGCTGAAAATATTGCAAAATCAAAACCTTCGTCAAAAGATGTATCTGTTAATTCTTTAACAATATATTCTTTTCCCTTATAAGATAATTTACTTCCAGCAGACCTAGAAGATGCAAAAAATGTAATTTCAGATAGAGGTAAATCAAATTCCTCTAAAACTTTTATAGCGGTTCTACCAACTAAACCAGTAGCACCAACTAATGCAAATTTATAGTTTTTCATAAGAATCTCCTTACATAAAGGAATTAAATTAATTAATATAATTATATTATTTAATTTGCATTTCTATTATATGCAAAAATACTTTAAAAGTATAGTATTTTATTAAAATAAAATAACAAAAATTGTAGCTATAAAAATTAATATATGTTAAAATACAAATGAATTTAATTTTAAAGGGGAAGTTTTATGGAAAAACAAAAGAAAAAATTAAATATTTTAATAATAATTGTTATTGTAGCTATAGCTTTAGATGTAATATGTATAAAATTTTCTTTTTGGAGGCAAGGATTATTTTTTACTAGATTTTTTGCTTTTTTAGTTTCGACTAATATATTTTTAAAACAACTAACAAATGGAGACGCAAAAACCGCTAAATGGGGAACTATAATAATATGTTTATCATCTGCGGCTTTAACTGGAATGAATTTTGATGTTATTACCTTTGGAGAAATATTTTTAATTTTCCTAAACAAAATAACTGATTCTGAAATTTCAAAAGATGAAACAGAAAAAGAGAAAAAAATAAAAAAGCTTTTATATTGTTTAGGCATAATTATATCTGCTTTAGCTTATATATTCACACTAAATTTGTCTTTAGAAATTAGCTTTGGATATGTATTTTTAGCTTTAGCAATTTGGATTTGTATAAAAAACAAGAAAAAATATAAAATTACAAAAAAATCTATATTAGCAATTGCTATAAGTATAGCTTTTATAGCTATTGCAGTTTTCTTAGCAGAATATTTTACACAAATTTTTTCTCAAAGCATATATACTTATACATCACAAAGAGATGAAAATGGTTTAGCATATAATTTTAGCTATATCTACAATTTCTTAATGCCATATAAAGATTCTGGGCATAATATAGATGTAGCAAGTATGATATCTGTATTTCCTGTACCAATTATTTTGGCAATGTTTTATTTGTACAAAAAAGAAAAACACGAAGAATTTCTATTTCCTATGTTGTGTGTAATAACATTAGAAATTGTTTGGTCAATGATTAATTTACCAGAAATTATAAGTACAATTACAGGTTTAAAATTAGTAACAGTAAAAGATGCAACTCTAGCTGTGGCTTTAGCAAATATATATATTTATTTGTATATGTTTGCAAATGTTAAAGAAGAAGCTGTAAGCTTTACATCAGCAATTAGAATTACTTTATTACTATTAATATTTAACTTCTTTATACCAAAACCAGAAAACTATACAGCAAATGTATATAATTATATTTTTGCTGGAGTGTTTACCTTAGAAAGTTTTTTAATGCTTTGCTATACAGATCCAAAATATAAAACAGTAGCTTTATGGATAATGGCAATATTAACAATCGTAGGCGTGCCAATAGTTTTTAGTATATAATGTATAATATAAAAAATATATTTACAAAAAGTACCTTATTTATAGTATTTAAGTACAATATTTTATCGTACTTACCCAATAAGCTAAATAAGGTACTTTTTTAATGCAATTTTACTTTGTGTATACTTTGTGAAAAATTTGTGTAATGTTAATTAAAACCTTTGACAAATAGTGCTCGTGTGATATAATGGCGATATCAAAAGTAAAAAGAAAGAATTGGAGGATAAAATGAAAAAAGTTTTATTAATTGGAGCAGATGGAATGCTTGGCGGAGAACTAAAAGAAAGATTAGAAAAAAAATATGAAGTTGTAGGAACAACTCTTGAAACTTTAGATATATGTAATAGAGATGCTGTTTTTGCAAAAGCAAATGAAGTAAAGCCATATTTTATAATTAATTGTGCAGCATTTACTAATGTTGATGCTTGCGAAGTAAAAGAAGATGTTGCTTTAGCTGTAAATGGAACAGCTGTTGGAAATATTGCGGATGCAGCAAAAGCAAATGATGCTACATTTATACATATTAGTACAGATTATGTATTTGCAGGAGATTTAGATGTAGAAAAAGCATATACAGAAGATATGCAGCCAAATCCTGTAAGTGCTTATGGTAGAACAAAGCTTGTAGGAGAAGAAAATGCAAAAAAAGCTGAAAAATATTATATTTTAAGAACAGCTTGGTTATATGGAATTAGAGGAAAAAACTTTGTAAAAACAATGCTTCGTCTATCAAAAGAAAAAGATGAAATTACTGTAGTAGATGACCAAAATGGAAGCCCAACAACAACTACAACACTTTGTGAAATTATCGAAGCTATTATGGAAAAAGAACCAGAATATGGAATATATCATTCAACAAATGAAGGATTTACAACTTGGTGCAGATTTACAAGAAAAATTTTTGAATTTGCAAATATAAGTACAAAAGTAAGAGCAATTACTTCAAAAGAGTATAAGGAAATGTATCCACAATCTAGTGATAGACCAACAAATAGTAAATTGTCAAAAGAAAAATTACATAAAATTGGAATAAATCCAAAACCTTGGGAGGAAGCCCTAAAAGAATATTTAAAGGAGGAATTAAAATAATGAAAGGAATTATTTTAGCAGGAGGTAGTGCTACAAGATTATATCCAATAACTTTAGCAGTATCTAAACAAATGTTACCAGTATATGATAAACCAATGATTTATTATCCACTATCAACTCTTATGATGGCAGGAATAAGAGAGGTTTTAATTATTTCAACTCCAAAGCATTTACCAGCTTTTAGAGATCTTTTAGGAGATGGTTCAGACTATGGAATGAAATTTGAATACAAAGTACAAGAAAAGCCAGTTGGTTTAGCAGATGCTTTTATATTGGGTGCAGATTTTATTGGAGATGATAATGTTGCACTAATTCTAGGAGATAATATGATTTATGGTTCTAGAATAGAAAGAATTTTAAAAGCTGCTAGTAACTTAAAAGACGGTGGAATAATTTTTGGATATCAAGTTGCAGATCCAACTTCTTATGGAGTAGTAGAAATAAATGAAAATGGAAAAGCTATTTCTATAGAAGAAAAACCAGAAAAACCAAAATCAAATTTGGCAGTTCCAGGTATATATTTTTACGATAATGAAGTAGTAAAAATTTCAAAAAATATTAAGCCTTCAGAAAGAGGAGAGTTAGAAATTACAGATGTAAATAAAGCATATATGGAAAAAGGAAAATTACAAGTAATTCCTTTAGGAGATGGATATGCTTGGTTCGATACAGGAACACCAGATAGATTAGGAGATGCATCTGATTTTGTAAAGGCAATAGAACTAAGACAAGGAATACAAATAGCTTGCCTAGAAGAAATTGCATATAAAAATAAATGGATAGACAAAGAAAAATTAGAAGGACATGCTGAAAAATACAAAAAAACAGATTATGGAAAATATTTGAAAAAAGTAATAAACGAAGAACATCCAAACTATAGTAATATATATCATAGTGATTTATTTGAAAATATGTAACCCAAAAGTAAAAGACGGAATAAAATATCCGTCTTTTTAAAAGAAAATGTTGAAAAAAGTATAAATTTTATGATATAAAAAAGTAAATACAATAAAAGGAGCGGTAAAATGGGAAAGTTTAAAAGAATTGATACTGGTATAGAAGGTGTTTATATTATTGAGCCTACTGTTTTTGGAGACAACAGAGGGTATTTTATGGAAACTTATAGTAAGCCAGATTTTGAGGAAATAGGTATAACAAATGAATTTGTACAAGATAATCAATCAAAATCTAAAAAGGGAGTACTTAGAGGCTTACATTTTCAAAAGGAAAATACACAAGCAAAACTTGTAAGATGTTTAAAAGGTGAAGTATTTGATGTCGCAGTTGATTTAAGACCTGGTAGTAAAACTTATGGAAAATGGGAAGGCGTAATAATTTCAGAAGAAAACAAAAAAATGTTTATGATACCTAGAGGTTTTGCTCATGGATTTTTAGTATTGTCAGATGAAGCTGAATTTGCTTACAAATGTGATGATGTCTACAATCATGATGCAGAAGGCGGACTAAAATGGGATGATCCAGATATAGCTATAAAATGGCCTGAAGTACAGGGTATGAAACCAGAAGATTATTTAACTTCTGAAAAAGATAGTAAATGGCCAAGTTTAGCAGAGCTTAAAAAGACTGACTTATTTAAAAATTTAAAATAGTTAAATGAAGCAAAAAAGATGGAAAAAAGAAAGAAAATAAAAAGATTTTGCTTAGTATTTTGTTTTATAATTATTTTCTTGTTAGGAATAGGAATATGTATCTTTTTAAATTCAAAAAGATACTATTCGCCACAATATAATTCTAATTATATAACGGGGATAAATATTATAAATATTGTTAATAAAGATATAAAAAATAAATATCAGTTTGTATTTTTATCTGACTTACATGCAAGTATATTAGATGAAAACGAGAAAGATGAACAAATAAAAAAATTTTTAATAGAAAGAAGAAATTTATTTGCTAGTTCAAATCCGAATAATTGTAGTGTAGAAGAAATTTTTGAAGAAATTATAAATTATACTAATAATTCAAAAGCAGATGCTTTATTGCTTAGTGGAGATATAATAGATTCACCAGCAAATTCAAATATAAACTTTTTAAGACAAAACTTGAAAAATTTAAAAACTAAATACTTATATACATTTGGGAATCACGATTGGTCTTTTACTTGGGAATATCATACCCAAAAAGCAAAAGAAACTTTTAGACCAAAATTTAATGAATTTATGGATAATTTAGAAGTCTCATATTTAGAATATAAAGATTTAATTGTACTTGCAATAGATGATAGTACAAATCAAATAAGTGAAAGTAGCCTTGAGAAGATAAAAAATATATTAGAAAAAAATAAACCAACAATAGTAATGCTACATGTTCCAATTAATACAGAATATATAAAAGAAGAGACTTTAAAAATAAGAAATAGAGAGTCTTCAATAGGTGGTAGTGGAATAAAAATTGAAGAATCTACACAAAAAGCAATAGATATGATATTATCAGAAAAATATAAAGTATTTTATATAATTTCTGGGCATATACATATTAATTTACAAGATAAAATAGGAGCAAAAAATATACCAGAAGTAATATCAGCTCCAGCTTATGAAGGAAAAATTAATTTAATTAAAATAAATAATTAAATAATACAATAATTTTAATTATCATTTACGAGGAGGATTTTATGAAAAATATTATGATTACAGGTGCTGCAGGTTTTATAGGAGCAAACTTTGCAGAACTAATGGTAAAAAAATATGAAGGAAAATATAATTTTATTATATTTGATAAGTTAACTTATGCTGGAAATTTAGAAAATTTAAAAAACATAAAAGATAAAATTACATTTGTTCAAGGAGATATTTGCGATTTTGATTTTGTAAAAGAAACTTATGAAAAATACAATATTGATGCAGTTGTTCATTTTGCAGCAGAATCTCATGTTGATAATAGTATAAAAACACCATTTATATTTACTCAAACTAATGTACTTGGTACACATACTTTATTAGAAGCTGCAAAACAAGTATGGGGAGAAGGAAGTGAAAATAGATTTGTGCATGTTTCTACAGATGAAGTATATGGAACATTAGGTGAAGAAGGATACTTTACAGAAACTTCTCCAATTAAACCAAATAGCCCATATTCAGCATCTAAAGCATCATCAGATTTAATAGCTTTTGCATATGCTGAAACTTATAAAATGAATGTATGTGTAACAAACTGTTCAAATAACTATGGACCATATCAACATCATGAAAAATTAATTCCACATATGATTTCTTTAGCTTTAAAAGATGAAAAATTACCAGTATATGGTGAAGGTTTAAATATTAGAGATTGGTTATATGTTGAAGACCACTGTGAAGCTATAGATTTAGTTTTACATAATGGAGTAAAAGGAGAAAGATACAACATAGGTGGACATAATGAAAAAAGAAATATAGAAATAGTTAAATTAATTTTAAAACACTTAAATAAACCAGAAAGTCTAATTTCTTTTGTAGAAGACAGAAAAGGACATGACTATAGATATGCTATAGATCCAACTAAGATTCATAGAGAACTTGGTTGGCTTCCAAAAACAAAATTTGAAGATGGAATTGTGAAAACTATAGATTGGTATTTAGCACATCCAGAATATTTGATGAAATAGAAATAAATTTAATAGTAAAAATCCCAGAGCTTTGAAGTAACTCTGGGATTTTATGTTGACTTAAAAATAAAACTGTAATATAATAGTGCTATCTAACTTGAAAATAATCGCCACACGAATGTGTGAGAAATCAAAGAGGGAGCTTTCAAAATGAAAACCTAGTACAAAAGAAAAAGGTAACTGTTAACTAGCAGGAGGATATGTATATGTTTGACGAAGTAATAATTGCATTAACTCAAAAATTTAATATTGAAGGAATGAAGGCAAAAGTAGAGCCTCTAAATGATTCACGGGCTGAGTGGATTTATTTCAAAAATAAAAAGGAAATACTGTATTTTAAATATCCCGAAATAACAGAAAGTGGTCCGAAATTTCAATATTTCATATACGAAGTATATAGAAGGAATGATACTAAGACCGAAATTACTGTGTATGAAGATAGAGTATTTATTAGAACTTATAAGGGATATGAAGTAGAAATAAAAACAGATGGCTCTGTAGATTTACGGAATAAATCTCCGAAGCGAATTTTTTTAGCAACTCAAAGATTCCCTAAAATTGATGCAGAGAGCTATGATGGTATCAAAATATTCAGAAAAATCATAGAAGATTTGGATATTCAGGAAAATTGGGTTTCTGATGCAAGAATTCAAAGAGCAATAGAAATTGAGTCTGGAAAGATTACAAAACTCTGTAAGAGAGAAAGACATCGTGAATTGATGTTTAAATTTAATAGATTCAGTTATAAGGAAAAAGCATATGAGTTTAATGAGGAATTGAATGGAACATTTACCTTAGTATTGCACGGAACTCAAGAAGATATCGAAGTCATGGTAACGAAGGAATTAATGGAAAAAGCCAAAAGAAGGATAAGAAATTTTAGACAGAAAATCGAACAGTTTAACAGTAACTAAATAATATTTATTAAAAACGAAAAAATAAAGAAAGGCGTGCCTGCAAGCAGATATGCCCTTCTTTATTTTTTTTATTTCCAAAATTATAACTTTAATTCTTTTACTTAAGGTTTCTCTAAATTTAATAAAATTCTATCATTATAGGCATTTTAAGTCAATACAAAAATATAAAAACAATTTAAAAAAGTATTTAAATTTATTAAAAACTATTGAAAAAACAAGGAAAATCTCTACTTTGACTTTCCTTAAGTAAAAGACTTAAGGAAATCCATAAAAATAAAAGAGGAAGTCTAATGATAGTAAGTATTTTAGAAAATTTTATATTTTAAATAGCACTATATTTTATAGTGCTATTTGTGTTGCTTAAGATTAATATCTTCTAATTTTACTATTGATTTTAAATTGAAATGGTTTCCTTTCAAGAAACAAAGATATCCTTATGTATTTTTGTTTTATGGATTGAAGAGGAAAGAGAAGGAAGCTTTTCTTTTCTCTAATAAAAATAAAACTTAGGAGGAAATGCTTAAATGAACGAAAGAAAATCATTTCAATATGTAAAACAAAGAAATGGAATCACCTTAATAGCTTTGGTAATTTCAATAATAGTGATGCTAATACTAGCTGGGGTATCTTTAAATGCAGTTATCCGGAGACAATGGAATAATTACTCAAGCACAAAATGCAACATATATGCAAGGTATAGCAGCTTTAGAAGAGTATTTGCAAACAGAGTATGTAAAATATTATGACGAAGCAGATGATTATACAAATAAGATAGAAATGTTATCTAGTAAAATGACAAATCTTTGCTTAAAAGATGGAACAAAAAATTATATAACTTATGATGGAAAAATGTATTATTTAGTAAATAAACAATCACTTCCAGATGATATAAAAAATCAGCTAAAAGGTGGAGATACAACAGAATATATAGAGTATATAAGATTAATAGATGTATATGGAATAACAGAAGATTTAAGAGTATATTACTGTGCAGATGGACTAGAAGGTGCATTAGGAACAGTAGGAGACTTAGAAGTAGATCCAAGTACACCATTAAACAAAGTAAATAGTAATGAAGGGCTAAAAACAGCAATAACAGAAGCACTAGCAGAAATAGGAATAAATGTTGGAGAAAATGGAATAACAACTGGAAATGTTTCAAACTTAAAAACTTTAACTTTGGACGGAACAAAAAGTAATATAACTAGTTTATCTGGAATATCAGAATTAACAGTCCTTCAAGATTTAAATTTAAAAAATTTAAATATACCAAATTTAGATGGAATAGAATCTTGCAATTTATTGAAAAATATTTACTTTGATAATTGTCAAATACTAGATGAAAATGGCTATGAAAAACTTGGAACTGTATTAGATTTACAAAAATTGTATTTTAAATTTAACTCTACAATGGACGAAGCGACTACTAATAAACAGATAGAAAAATTAGGAAAAGCTTTAGAAAGTGCAACTTCTTTAAGTAAGTTAGAGTATTTTGGAATATTTGGAACAGAAGATATTTTAACGAAGAGAACAGAATATAATTATGATGTTACCACAGGAAAATATAGTTATAGTTCAAGCACAAGAAGTAATGCAAGTGATATTTCAAGTTTAAATAGATTTGCTTCAAATATAAAAGATAGCATTAAACATATGTATTTACACAATAACAATTTAAATAATATAGAAGCATTAAAAGAGTTTAATAGTATAGAAGAATTGTATATTTTATGTAACCCACTTCTTACATCTTTGGATGGACTAGAAAATCATACAGCGTTAAAATGTATTTTAGCTCAATATAGTGGAATTACAAATCTAAATGGAATTAATGGTTGCAGTAATATAGAAACTTGTATATTTACAAAGACACAGATACAAAGTTTAAATGGATTAGCAAGTGGTAAATTAAATCACTTAGATTTGAAAAACTCAAAAGTTACAGATATTTCAGCTTTAGTTAATAATACAAATTTAACCTATCTACAATTAGAGAATAATTCTAATTTACAAGATATATCTGGAATAAAAAATTGTTCAAAAATAAATAATTTATATTTAGCAGGAAATACAAAATTAGATGAAACTGTTTTATCAAGTACAGAATTTCAAAATATAATAAAAAATTGTGGAGTAAATTATTCTTTAGATGGAAAATATGGATTATTATTTTTAAATCAAGAAAGAGTGGATTTAGCAAATTCTAATTTGACAGATGAGCAATTAGAGCTTTTAAGAGGAAAAGAAAATATAAAATCAATTAGACTAACTGGAAATCCAAATTTAAGTAACGAGAAAATAGAATCTGTATTGAGCACTCTTAAAAATATAGAATCTATTTCTTTAGTTAATTTATCTCAAGTAACAAGTGTTAATTTTGTAAGCAATTTAAGTAAGCTTATTGAATTAGATTTAAGAGGAACTAAAGCTACAGATTTATCTGTTTTAGAAAACTTGGCAAATGAAAATAAACTAACTTTAGGGTGTTTAATTTTAGATAATGAAAATATAGATGTAACTAAAATACAGAAAACAATTAGTAGTGTAAGTGAAATTAGCAAATCAACTATTCATACATTTAATAAAGACATTGTCAATAGATTGACAATAGGAATAGTTATTTTAAACAAAGATGTATGTAAGAGCTTTAATAAATGTACAAATATAACAAGGTTTAGAAATTATAGCACAGTTGGTGGAGTTAATACAACTATAGATTTATCAAATTGTTTAAATTTAAAAAATATATCAACAAGAGGATATGATGCAAAATTTATTATACCAGATAGTTGTACATCTTTTTCAGTAGATTCAACTTCTAAAAATCCAGATTTAACAAACTGTTCATCTTTAAATACACTAAATCTTAGTTGGTCTAGTGTAGATGTTGATGAAGTTTTAAAATATTTAAATAATGCTAAACTTTTAAATTCTTTTTCGTGTAAAAGCATAGAAAATACATATATAGAAAATTTTGATAATTTAAAATATACGAAAGTTAAAGAAATAGACTTTACATCTAGTATAAAATTAAAATCAATGAATATAAAATCTGAAGTTAGTAATATTCAAACAATGAATTTAGAAAACTGTACTGCATTTGAGACAATTGAAACTTTCAATAATTTAACTAATTTACAAACATTAAATTTAAGAAATACAAAAGTACAAAGTTTAGAGCCTTTGAGAAATCACAAAGCACTTGTAAATTTGTATGTAAGTAATAGCAATGTAAACAGTTTATCACCTTTAGAAAATGTTATTACTTTAAATAATATAGAAGCACAAAATGCGAAAATTTCAAGTTTAGATGGAATACAAAATTTAGTTAATCTAACAAATTTAGATGTTTCTGGAAATTCAATCTCTAATTTATATTATTTATCTGAGCTTGTTAAAAAAGGAGAATTAAAATTAAAAACACTAAATATTTCAAACAATGTACTAGAAAATAATACAACAATTTCAAATAATGGGAAAAACATAAATGTAAATAATATAGAAATTATTAAAAAATTATATGAAGCAGGCTTAAGAAATATTGATATTTCTGGAAATAATTTTTCAGATACTTCAGAAATTAAAAATTTGAAATGGGATAGCTATAAAGAATAAAAAATAAATTTGTAATATTAACTTTGAAAATAAAAAAGAGCTTTAATTTAAATACTTAAAGCTCTTTTTTTATCTAAACAAATTTTACCATTATAGCTAATTAAAGTCAATATTTAAAATTTAATAATTATAATAAACTTTATATAAAAATAAACTATAAGAGAGCTAGAAGTATGTATAGAGTAATACTTTTAGCTCTTGCCTTTTATCTTTAAGTATTTAACTTAAGGAAAATCCATAAAAATAAAAGAGAGGTTTTGAAATGGTTTTCTTTCAAAGAAAAGCAAAAGTCATTAGACATATTTGTTTTTTATGGATTAAGGAGAAAAGGAATATATACCTTTTCTCCAATTTAAATATAAAAAACATAGGAGGAAGATTAGATGAACGAAAGAAAGCTATTGAAAAGAAGAAACAGCAAAAAAGAAAATAGAGGAATAACCCTAATAGCTTTGGTAATCTCTATAATAGTTATGTTAATTTTAGCAGGAGTTTCTTTAAATGCAACAATAGGAGAAAACGGAATAATAACAAAAGCTCAAAAAGCAAAATTAGCAAGTGAAGAGAGTAAAAGAAGAGAAGACTTAGAATATATATTATATGAATATAATTCAAGTAGCTTTTTAGGACAAGCAGATGGGTTTACGAATTATTTAGATAATTTAAAGACAGAAGGAAAGATAGATGATTATTTGTATACAGATACATTAATAGTAAAATATGATGGTGTATATTATGAAACAGAGAAAAATGGAGAATATTATGAGATAAAAAATAAACTAGAAGATGATTTAACAGGAGGAAGTGGAGAAGTAGCAGGAGGAGAAGGAAACAACTATATAGTAACACCAGATAATTTAACAAGTGGAAATATAGAAATAGCAGAAGGAAGTAGCTATGTAGTATTAGATGAAGTTGAAGGAGAAGACTTCAATTTTGAAATACCAGCAGGAGAGCCAGTAACAATAAAAATAATGGGAGATATGAATGTAGACAATAAAGGATACAAAAGAAGTGCGATAGACTTAGAAGAAGGAGCAACCTTAAATTTATATGTGTATGGAAAAGTAGAAGTAAATTCTGGATATGGGGAAGATGCAGTTGATGCAACTCCGGGAAAAGGAGGATATGCAGGAATACATGTACCAGAGGGTTCAACACTAAACTTATATGGAACGGGAATTTTAACTGCAATTGGCGGAGATGCAGGAGATGGACCTACTACCTATGGAAAAGGAAATATATTTACAGCAGGAGGCGGAGGTGCTGGTGCTGGCATAGGAGGCTCTGGTGGAGACGGTGGATCTGGAATAGGTGGAGATAATGAAAAAGATTATAGAATATGTGAAAGTGGATATGAAGGAGGAAATTGTGGAAATATAAATATATACAATAGCTTAACAGTATATGCTTATGGAGGAGCAGGTGGTGCTGGAGGCAATGGAGGAACACTAAATCTTGGAGGTTCCGGTGGTGGCGGAGGCTACCCAGCAGCTGGTATTGGTGGAGGAGGAGCTGGTGGAGCCGGATCAACTTGCTGTACAGGAGGCGGAGGATATTCAGGAGGTTCTGCTTCTGGAAATCCGTATATATCTCAAAACGGAATGGCAGGAGGAGGTTATGAAAGATTAGGCGATAATGGCTCAATGAATTCATATAAAGGACAATATACAGCAGGAGGTTACTTTGAAGGTGGAGAAGGAATTTCTGCAAATGGTATTAATAAAAAGACAAGTACATTTGGGGGATTTTTTGGAACAGGTTATTATTCAAAAGGACACGAATCTGGTTCTGGTGGAGATGCTGGTAATGGAGGAACTATAAAAGTATCTCAACAAGCAAATGTTTATGCGTATAATGGAAATTTATATACAGATGGTACAGATTATGAAAATGGTTTGAACCAATGTCCTATTTATGCTCAAAATGGTATAATAATAGCTAAATATGATGCAACTTATACTAGAGGAAATAGTGGAACAGAATATATTTTGGAATTAATTTCAGATGTTACAACTATTGAAAAAAGTGGGTATATAAACAAAAAATATATAGAAAATACTAATAAAAGATATATCACAAAAAATCAGTATTTAACCAATGTAGATATGTCTTTACAAGGAGTGGGTTCAGGAGCAGGATATATAGAAACATCAAATGGAACTTATACAGTAGATAGCTCAATGAATTAAAATTTACTAAAACTATAACTAAAGTATTATTTAAAACATTATTTGAAATAATAAAATATTAAGAAATTAAAATTTTTAGCAAAAAACTTATACTTCAATTATTCACTATTGACTAATCTCAAAAAGTATGTTAATATATTAGTGCTTTAAGCGATACCATATACTTAATTAAGGAAAAAACCTACCTTAAATTCAGTTTATGGCAAATAAAAATAAATAGGAGGAATAAAAAATGACTAAGGAAAGAAAAACAGAAATTATTAATACTTTCAAAAGAGATGAGAACGATACAGGTTCTTCAGAAGTTCAAATCGCTCTTTTAACAGAAAGAATTAAAGAATTAACAGAACATTTAAAAGTTCATCCAAAAGACAATCACTCTAGAAGAGGACTTTTAAAAATGGTTGGTAAAAGAAGAAACTTATTAAACTACTTAGCAAAAAAAGATATCAACAGATACAGAGAAATTGCACAAAAATTATCTTTAAGAAAATAAAACAAAAGCCCAAAGTTGAAAGTGAACTGAACCCAAAAAGTTAAACAGTTTTTGATTAAGTTTATATTAGGCTAATTTTAAGGAATGAATTCTGTAATT
>CALXPP010000023.1 GCA_944390345.1 uncultured Clostridia bacterium | reverse complement strand
TTTAGGAATAGCTTTTTAAAAATTCATTTTGGTTAAAAATTCTGTTTTTTTACATTTACTTAAAATGTAATTTACTGCTCTTATTAATATCTCAGAAATCGGTATATAGGCTATACTACCTATTATTAAACTTATATATATATTTCTATATTTAAAATATGAAAACATTGTCAAACAAAAGCAGAAATATATAGGCATTATAATCAAATTTGCTATATATAATTTTGAATAAAATTTGACATTTTTTTTATTTTTAGCTTTTAGTTCTAATTTTTCTCTTAGTTCATTAATTCCATTATCTATTAAGTAGTAGCCCACATGCGCCTTTTTTCTTTCTTCTAAATTCTCTCTATTTTCAAAGCGACTAGCAAGTTCTATTATTTTTTCTGCTATATATACTTCAGATATTTTAGTTTTTTTAGAAAGATTTGTTATTTTCTCTCTATAGAAATTTTTGCTTTCATCATCCATTTTTGAATAAACTTTTGCTGGATCTAATTTTAAAATCTCTTCAGTAGCATTCGTAAATGAGAATAATTCTCCAAAATTTATGTGTGCTATTTCTTTTAGACTTTTAATTCCATTTCCTATGGTAATTTTTATATTAGCTATATGAAAATGTTCTTTTTGTATAACCTCAGATACAGTAAGCCCAAGTTTTGCTACTTCTTTTTCTAATATCTTTTGATACTCTATTGCTTCTTTTCCATATTCTTTTAACCTGTAAGACATATACTCTATAAATGGATATTTAGGTTCAGTATCTCTAATTTTAATACTAGTTGTTGTCTTGTATTCTTTAGCTTCTTGTTTTTCTACAACTTTTTTTAATATATTTTCAACTTTTACTTTTTGAAGCTGAGCCAAATAAATTTTTTCACACATCTCACTGATTTTAGAAATTATTGCTAACCTTAAAAATATTCCTAAATCCCATATTTCTTGCATACTTAAAAGCTTTTTTCTTTGATATGCTTTTAAGCAATTATTTATTACTTCTTTATTTAGTTTGCAATCTGTGAAGGCTACTATTTCAGCTGCTAGTACATAAATTCTTGAAAAACCTACATATTTACCATTAGCTAATGCTAGCATTTGCTTATATTTCTTTTTTGATAATTCTTTTTGTATTGCTTTTACATTTTCTTCTATTATATAAAAATTATCTAAAATCCATTCTCCCGCTGAATGAATTTTTATTCCCATTTTTATATGTCTAGACAATAAATTGTAAGTTTCTAAAATTATATGATATTTATTTTTTAAATCTTCTAATGGATAAGTATTACTAGCACAATAATTGCATATATTGTGCTCTGAAGCAATTTTTTCCATATATTTCTCTAGTTGAATATTATCAAGAATTGTACCAGATATATTTAATTCTCTATAATTTTTCATATACTTCTCCTTAAACTATGCTAGAAATATTTTCTACAATTCTTAGATTTTTATACTTTTTTACTCATTATTTTTTCTTTATTTCATATAATAATAAAAAACTTTTCTCCAGAGGTAAATTATGTTTATTATTAATAAAAAAAGATTAATATTTATAGAATTATCTTTAATTTTTTCTATTTTATTTGCAAGTTTATATGCCGAAAATAATACCATTCTTACAACTTCTACTCCTGTTACTGGACATAGCATTGTTTTAGATGCTGGTCATGGTTTACCAGATGGTGGTGCTGAAAATAATACTGGCTTAACAGAAGAAAAAATTAATCTCGATATTGTATTAAAACTTCAAAAACTGCTAGAAGCTAGCAACTGCACCATAATACTTACTAGATCTGATGAAAATGGAATTTATTCTACTGATGCAAAAACTCTTAGAGAAAAGAAAGTTTCAGATCTGAAAAATAGAGTAAATATTGCCAATAATTTAGAAGCTGATATATTTGTTTCCATACATCTAAACAAAATTGCTCAAAGTAAATATTTTGGTTGGCAAACCTTTTACAAAAAAAACTCTGAAGAAGGAAAAAATTTAAGTTTGTCTATTCAAGAAAATTTAAATTCTAGTATTCAAATTGAAAACAAAAGACAACCTCAAACCATTAGTGGAAAATATATTATAGATAATGTTAAAATACCAACTGTAATTGTAGAATGCGGGTTTCTATCTAATCCTACTGAAGCAAAGCTTCTAGAGCAAGATTCTTATCAAGAAAAAATTGCTTGGGGTATATACACAGGAATTATGGATTTTTTCTCTATTAATTCTTAAATATTGTATTTTTAAGATAGTTGTGATAATATATCTTAAATTTTAGAAAGGAAGTTTTTTAAATGGAAGATAATATAGACTATTTAGATGAAGTTACAAATAAAATAAATGAAGCAAAATTACTTAGTAAAATTCCAGTAGAAAATCAACAGATTGCTATTAATCTTTTAAAAAAGAAACAAGAAATTAAAAATAAAAATGGTCTATTTGCACAAATACAAATAAACCATATTAATAAAAAAATATACAAACTTTCTAAAAAATCTTAGAATTTTCTTCTATTTATAACATAAGTACTTCCCATAATAGTTTTTGCTCTATGCTTTACTTGAGCTCCAACTTCTCCTATTTCTAAAGTAGATTTAAAACTCTTATTATCTACTTCTACTACACCAATTGAGATAGATGTTAAAGGAAATTGTTCAATTATTCCTTTTCTATTGGCTACTTCTACATAACCTCTTTCAACATCTTCTTCATTATAAAATTCTACTGCTTCATTATCAAATTCTGCAATAATATCTTGGCAAACCTTATCGTAATCTGTTTCTCCAACTATTGCTACAAAATCATCTCCACCAATATGTCCAACAAAATTATCACTATTTTCTATATTATGTACATTTTTTAATATTACTTTTGCAGTAAATTTTATTATTTCATCTCCATTTGCAAAACCATATACATCATTATAAGCTTTAAAATTGTCTAAATCAAAATACATTATTGCAAATTTTTCTTTATTTAATAATCTTTTCTTCATTTCAGCCTGAATTTGAACATTTCCTGGCAATCCTGTCAAAGGACTTACTCTTCTATTTATATACATAAGAGATGTGATATTTTTTATAGTATAATATAGATATTCTTCATCTATTGGTTTTTTTATAAAATATTCTACATGGGTTTTTAGTATATCTATTCTATGCATCCTATCTTTATTTGAAGTTATAACTATTATTGGAGTAATACTATTATCTTCATCAGCTCTTATCTTTCCACATAGCTCTAGTATATCCATTTGAGCTGTATCTTCATCTATTATAATAAGAGAAGGTATGTTTCTTAAAGCTTCTTCTAAATTATCTGTTCCTACTGTTTTAAATTTATACTCTTTATCGTTCTTAAATGCTAATTTTAAATTTTCAATTAATTCTCTTTTATCATCTATTATATATACTTCTTGTATCATACCTAACTCCTATTTATTGTACTGTAAAAGTTTTTTCTAATACTTGTGTTGCACCATCTTGACCTACTACTGTTAAAAGAATTTTATTTTCTCCTTCTTTTAAATCTAATTCAAAGTTTGCATATGTCATATTTTCTGCAATATTAATATCATAATTTTGATTGTTTAGTTGTAAAGTAGCTGCTTTTAAGCCCTTTTCATAACTTAATTCAACATACAATTTTCTATTATTATCAGCTTTTTGTTCTGCTATAACTTTTGGTTTATCTATACCATTATTATCATCTGGATTTGATGTATTATTGTCTACTGTATTAGTATTAGTATCAGAACCATAAGTAAATTCCTGCTCTACTGTAGTTTCGGTTCCCTCTACACTAGAAGCAATTACTTTGATTTTATTTACTCCTTCTTCTAATGAAAGATCAAAATTTAAATCTGTTGTTCCTTCTTCTACACCACTTACATTAAAGTCCTGACCATTTATATTTCCTGTTATACCTTTTAATCCATTTTCATGTTTAACAGCAACATTTACTTTAGTTTTATCTGCTGATAAAGTTAAAGTAATTTCTGGATTTGTTAAACCTGTATAGCTCTTAGTTTCTGTTGTTGTATTATTGCTACTATCTACAGCTATAATTGTTATATCATTAGTTCCTTTTAAAATATCTATTTCTGTTTCTATTGTCTTCTTATCACCTTCAGCTTCTAATCTAACTTCTTCATCTGCATTCCAACGATATGTAATAAAGTCTAGAGCTGTTTCATCTGTAACTGTTATTTTTAACTTTTTCTGCTCAGTTACAGTTAAAGATATTACAGGATTAATTATATCAGTTCCGTTCTCTGCAACAATTTCTTCTTCATAGGTGGTTTCATTTCCATCTACATCAACCACTTTAGCATGTAAAGTATTTGTACCTGCTGGAAGTGGGATTTCTTTCTCTAAAGTATTTTCTCCAGTTCCCTTTACAACTGTTTCTGTACTATCATTCCAGCTATAAATTAATCTTTCTATAGCTTTTGTATGAGTTACAGATATTTTTAGAGTACTTTCTTGCTTTTCTACATTTATTACTGCTTGTGCAACTTGCTGATTTGCTCCTGCAGAATTATCTGAATTTCTTGCATACATTTTATACACTCCACTTGCTACCAAACATAATGCAAAAATTATTAATAAAATAGCAAAAAATCTTACTATTTTATCTGAACCTGAAGAACTTTTATTACTTTTATTAGGACTATAATCCAAAATTTGGTTCATTTTACCACCTCTTCTGTTTTATTTCAACATAAATTATAACATATACATATTTTATTGTAAATGTAAAAATTAATAAATTTATACATTAAATTATAAAAAATAAAAGCATTAGTTTTATTTACTAATGCTTTTATTTTAATTAATTAATCTTATAATACATATTTTTTAATTAAGATTACACCTGATACTAATATTGTCATAACAGCTGTTGGTAATACAATATATGGACTATCTACACCTGTTGATATACTTAATATAACTGGTGCTGTATCAATATCATCTTCTCCTGCAACTTTATTGTCTGGGGTAGAATCTATATCTTTAGAACCATGATCATTATAATCTTTACTAATTTCTGCAGTATTTATTTTTTGTCCTAAATTATTTTCAGAATTTTCCCATTCTAAAGTTACATTTACAGAAGCACTTTCTCCTGGATTTAATAAAGTCTCTGCAAGTTCATCTGTTACTATAACTTTATCTTCTATTTGTGTCCAATTTGGATTATCTTCTTGTACAAATTTTAATCCATCTGGAATATAATCTTTTATTTCTTGTGCATATCCTGCAATTTCACCCTCGTTAGTTATTGTAATTTTATAAACAAATTTAACTATAGTTGAATTTACCTTTTTTCTATGGATTTCAACTTTTAATAATTCATCTGGATTTTCGGCATTAATTTCTCTTGTATTTCCATCCTCTGTTATAATTATTTTTACTAAATCCTTTTTAAGGGCTAAATCAAAATATTGTACATATACTTTTTCTTGATCTATGTCGTCTTCATCTTCTTTGTTGTTTCCTGGTGTAGAATCTATATCTTCTACTGGATCACCATTTTCATCTTCATCATCTGTAATTTCTGCTGTATTTATTATTTGTCTATCTTCCTTATTTTCCGTATCTTTTGATAATACATCTTCTGAAACTTGGAAAACAATTTGCACATCTCTATAATCTGGATTTGCACTTCCTGCTTCAGTACTTATCTCAGCATCTTTATTATATGGATTTAATAAGTTATTTTCTCCTCTTGCTTCTGATTTTTCTTTTGATAAATAGTCTGTTCTTACACTTACTGCTTGATTAATATCTGTAGTAAGTTCTCCGTTTTTGTCATATAATTTCCAATCGTATTTTTTATTTGTATCGTTATCTGGTAAATATACTAATCCACTTGGGATATCATCTCCAATTTCAGCTGCATATCCAGCTCTTTCTCCTTCGTTATATACACGAATTGTATAAGTAATTACATCACTATTTGCAACTGGTAAAGCTTCTGTTGAATGATTAAATCTTAAAGTTCCATCTTCATTTTTTGTTATTGTTGGAACTCTATTAGTTATTGCTGTTCCATTTACATCAGTAATAAATTTTTGTAAACTCAAATCAAATACTTTTGGTTCTTCTAAAGTTAAATCTTCATAATCATTATCGTCTTGTTCTTCATCGTTTCCTGGATACTCATTTGGATTAACTGTATCTGGAACTGAATCTCTGTCTGTTACTTCTTCTCTATTTTCATCTGAATCTTTAGTAATTTCTGCAATATTCTTGAAATTATTTTCTGTTAATTCATCAGATAAAACAACACAAGCAACTTGAATATCTCTATAATCTAACTCTGTATCCACTGCCTGATCAAATCCATCAATTAGATTTTTAGTATCTGCATCATTTGATTTTAATTTTGTTGAAGTTAATTTTATATAATTTCCTGTAACAACTTCAACTTCTGATAAATCTGTTATTCCTGTAAAATCTTCTACTGATAAATTAGCTGTCGCATTTTCTATATCTGTAAGTTTAACAGTTGTTCCATCTGTTGGTATCGCCCAATAATTATCAATATTAACAGTATGGTTTACTAAAAAACCTAAACCTGCTGGTAAATAGTCTGCTATTTCTTCTGCATATCCGCTATTTGTACCTTCATTATATACACGAATTGTATAATATACTATATCACCTTTTTTTACTGTTACAGGTGTTTTTGTAGTAGTATATTCAGCATCTTTTTTTGATTCTTTAAGTGGTGTTACATCTACTTTTGGTTCTCTATCTGTTTTTGCTTCATCATTTACTCTTGTAATAAATTTCTTTAAAGCTAAATCAAAAGTTCCACCTTTTATAATTAATTTTTCAAAATCATCATCATCTTCTAAGCCTTGATAATCATAATTCTTATCTGATAAATCTGTTTTATTGTCTTTGTTTCCTGTATAAGTTTCTGTATTAATATCTTCTGGTTTTATTGAACCAGGAACAGAATCTCTATCTGTTATATCGTCAGCTGTAATTTCTGCAACATTTGTTAGTACTTTTCCAGATTCTAGTTCTCCTGTTATTGTACATTCTACTTGTACATAAGTACTAGTTATTACATTTTCTTCTATATTAAAAGCTGGAAGTACAATATTTGCTAAAGCAGTAGTTGAAATAACTCTACCGTTTGCAGAATTTGTCCAACCATATCTATTATTTATTTCACTGTTTTCTGTAAGCACTAAACCTTCTGGTAAATAATCTACAATTTGTGAAGCTGTTCCTTCTATTTGTCCTTCATTGTATACTCTAATTTCAAAAACAACTTTATCGCCAATAGCTACCTCTACTGGTGATTTCTCTGCATAATATTTAGCATCTTGTCCACCAGAAACTAAATCTGTAGCATCTACTACTGGTTGATTTGCATTGCCATTATTTGAACGACGAATTTCTTCTCCATTTAAAGAAATAATATATTTTTTTAAAGCTAAGTCTGCTGTTTTTTCTTCAATATCTTTAAATACTTTTTCTTCTACTGGTGTATTTTCTTTTGTTATTAGTACTATTGGTTGATATATATCATCTTCTGTTTCCCATATAGTAGCTTTTGTTTCGTATTTATTATAATTTAATGTTAATTCTACTCTTGAAATATCATTATTTTCTATAGGTAAATATATGTAATAGTTTTTATCAAAAATTTCATTTACTTTTAATGTAGTAAATTCCTCTTCACCTTCAATTAATATTGAATACTTATCTGTACTTAATTCTTCTTTTCCATCTGTTAATTTTATCGTATATGTACTTGCGGCTGCTGTTCCACTATCTACTTTAAATGGACCCACTTTATAATATTTTCCATCAACTTCACTTTTTATATCTGTATTTGCAACTGCAATTTTAGGATAAGTAACTTCTTCTGTTTGCTCCCCTGCAATTGCTGATTCTACTAAATAGTTGTATAATTCAGCAGCATATTCTTGACGAATTGCAGAGCCTGTTACATCTAAATAGCTTCCTGATACTTCTTGCATTGTATCTACATCTAAACCTTCTATTGATATAGATCCAAAAGAAGCATATTTTTCCACACTTCTATTAGTAAAATACCACATAGCCCATTGTTGAACTACTTCAATATCATCATCTGTTAATCTTGATTTTATTAAATCTACTGTAGTAGGTGGTATATTATTTTTTTCTGATTCAATTCTATCTGCAAAAGCTTTTGCTAAAAATTCATCTTTATATTCTGGATTTTGCTTTCTTAGGTACATATTATCTACTAACCAAACTAAAGCTTTATAATCCTCATCTGATAAGCCTAAAGCCTTTACACTCTCATTTTCTGGATCTTTAAAGTCTCCTTTATTTTCATATTCTAAGCTTTCTTGTCCTGGAAATGATTTTTCAGCATTTAAGCAATACATTGCATCTTGAAAAGCTGTATCTCCTGATTGCATTAGTTTAAAGATTATTGTATCTTTAATTCTATAAGTATAAGGATTTACATCATATTCTTCTGCATATTCACTTGATAGGGTACCACTAGATTCTTCTCCACCTTCGTGAACTCTAGAGGTTTCTATTAATGCTGTTTCTGTTTCATGTGTTAAGCTAGCAGCTAATACTTCTGAAGTATATGGTAATAAAATAACCATTATACATAAAACTGCTAATAACTTCTTGATTCTTGTTCTTAACATATATTTATCCTTCCTTTACATAGTATTATAATTATATTTTAACCTTTTTTTATATTTAGTCAATATATACGTAGTAGTCAAAAATAAGATTAAAACCTATAACTTTAGGGACTCTACAATTCCCCACTATATGTCAATTATATTACATTTTTGCCTCTAAATCAAGATTTTTTAGCATTTTATGTATATTTTTTTAAATTTTATAAAAATATGAAATATAATTTTTTAATATATCAAAAAAATAATAGGAAAAGTCCTTTTTTACTAACTTATTAGCGAGTAAAATATTGTACTCGACTATTAATTTTTCTTTTTCGTACACTTTTAAAACTCCTATTTTCGTATTTTCTTCCAAAGTTTCTTTAAAATTTAATATAGTAAATATTTTTGTTTCTAATCTTGAAATTTCTTCTTTCTTTATTGGATATACTGAAATATATTTTTCTTCTAACTTTAATTTTGGCATTTCTATTAGACTTTCGGCTGAAACATTTTTTGAAAAGTAGTTTTCATAGTCTTTAAAAGAATTATTAACTATTTGTACTAAATCTACTAATTTATAATTTGTATTAACATAGTTTAACAAATTTATAGAATCTAAAGTTCTTTCTTTTTTTGTATTTGCCCCTAAGACTACCACTATAATATCTAATTCTGTTTGTTTACAAGCTGAAATTAGACATCTACCAGCTCCAAAAGTAAAACCAGTTTTTACTCCATATACTCCTGGATAAATTCCTAAAAGCTCATTTGTATTTGTTATAGTTTTGTAAGAATCTTTCCAAGTTACTTGTATACTCTTAGTTCCTACTATCTTTTTAAAAATATCATTATTAAGCGCATAATTTGCTAAAATAGCCATATCATATGCTGAAGAATAATGATTTTCATCATCTAAGCCATTTGGTGTTACAAAATGTGTATTTTTCATATTTAATTCTTTAGCCTTTTCATTCATAAGTATTGAAAAAGCTTCTACATTTCCTGATATATGTTCTGCAATTGCTACGGCAGCATCATTTCCGTGAGCAAAGCATTAAACCATATAGCAAATCTTCTAATCTACATTTCATATTCTCTTCTAATCCAAATCTTGAACCAGTTGTTTTTGCAGCATTTTTTGAAATTGTTACAATTTCTTTTAAATTATTTTTTTCTATTGCAAGTATTGCTGTCATTATTTTAGTAGTCGATGCCATAGGTGTTCTTTCATAGGAATTTTTTTCATACAAGATAGTATTTGTAGTTCTCTCTATACAAATTGCATATTTAGACTGAACTTTTGGCTCTTCATATACTTCAGCTGATACATTTATTAAAATATCTTCACTTGTATTTTCTTCATTTTCTATATCTGCAAAACATATATAAAAACTAGAGCTAAATATTACTATAATAATAAAAATACTTAATAGCTTTATACTTTTTATCATATATATCACCGATTTATAATTATGAATTAATTTACAATTTTATGATATAAAAATTAATTTATAGGTATAAACTAAATTTTTTTTGACCATACTTTCTTTAATTTAATTTAGGAGGTATAATATGAGAAAATTTATATTTAAGCATAAAAAAATAATTTGCATAATTTCTATTTTAATTATTTTATTTATTAGCATCTATTCTATATCTTTTGGTACAGAGAATTATGAAAAAACTGATTTTGAATATGGTAGAGTTACTGCTTCTCACTTAAATATTCGTAGAGGTGCTCGGCATAAATTTTAGTGCAATAGGCTTACTTGAAAAAGGCGAATATGTACGAGTTTTTGCCAAACTTGGAAATTGGTATGTAATTCAAACTGAAAACAATATTGTTGGAACTGTTTATTGTGATTACTTAGAACCGTATACAGACTATACTGAAAGTCCATGGCAAGATACTACATCCAATTTACAAACAAATAGTTCTATAGAAAACGAAGAAACTGTTTCTACTAATTCTAATCTTACGGAAGAGAGTAGTTCTTCCGAATATACTTCTGCATTAGATACACCACTAATTTCATATACTGCTGAAGAGCAAGAATTTATAAATTTAATTAATAATGAAAGAGAAAAAAATAATCTTCCCCTTTTAGAAATTGACGAAGATCTTCAAAATGTTGCCAGATTAAAAGCCGAGGACTTAGTAAAAAATAATTATTTTTCACATACTTCTCCTACTTTCGGTACTTTATATGAAATGCTAGATGACAATGGTATAAAATATAAAACTGCTAGCGAAAATATTGCTGGAAATTCTAGTATTAGTGGTGCTGTAACTGCACTTATGAATTCTGAAGCACATAAAAAAAATATTTTAAGCAATGAATTTAATTATACTGGTATAAGTGTTGTAAATAGTCCTACTTATGGTAAAATTTTAGTTCAACTTTTTATAGGAAAATAGAAAAATCACAAAAGCTTTTGCTTTTGTGATTTTTAATATTTATACTAATAAACTCTTTACAACTTCATTTATTGTTTTTCCATCAGAGCCTGCTCCTATTTTTTCTTTAGCGGCTTTCATTACCTTTCCCATATCTTTTATACTAGTAGCATTTACTTTAGCAATTATATCTTTTACAATAGTTTCTATTTCTTCTTTTGATAATTGCTTTGGCAAATATGTAGTTAAAATTTCTATTTCTTGTTTATTTTTTTCTATTAAGTCTTGTCTTCCACTTTTTTCAAAATCTATTGCTGCATCTTTTCTCTTTTTTACTTCTTTTGCAATTATTTCTATTATTTGTTCTTCACTTACTTCTATAGCCTTATCTTTTTCTATTTGAAGTATTGCAGCTCTAACCATTTGAACAGTATTTTTCTTTATTTCATCTTTTTCCTTCATAGCAGATTTTAAATCTTCTAGTAATTTCTCTTTTAACATTTCCTTTCTCCTTTCATATAACAAAGGACAGATACTAAAAAGTATCCGCCCTCTACAACCTTATTAAAATCTATATAAGCTTTAGAATTTTCTTTTTCTTGCTGCCTCTGATTTTTTCTTTCTTTTTACACTTGGTTTTTCATAATGTTCTCTTTTTCTTACTTCTTGTAATACGCCATTTCTAGCACATTGTCTTTTAAATCTTTTTAATGCATCTTCTATATTACCATTATTTACTCTAACCTCTGACATTATTTCCCCTCCTTCCGAAGCTCAAAACCATTTTGCGGGATTTATGTAATAATCCTTTAGACTTCTTAACTGATACTTATTATACATTATTTTTTGCACACTTGTCAATACTAATTTGCTTTAATTTCAATTATTTGCACCATTTTTAATATATTTTTTAATTGGGCTCAAATAATTCTCCTATAGATGTAGCTTCATTAATTTTTTTAATAGCTTCTCCAAATAATTCAGAAATTGAAACTACTACTATTTTATCTATCTGCTTTTCTTTTGGAAGTGGTACGGTATTGGTCATAACTAGCTCTTTAATCTCAGATTTTGCTATTCTTTCTATTGCAGGACCACATAAAATTCCATGTGTACAACCTACATAAACATCTTTAGCACCAAATTTTTTTACAACTTCTACGGTTTCCATTATTGAACCAGCTGTGCTTACTTCATCATCAAAAATCAAGGCATTTTTTCCTTTTATTTCTCCTATAACACTAGTTGCAATAGCTTTATCATTATTTCCATCTCTTCTTTTATCTATTAAAGCTATTGGACATCCAAAATGTTCTGCATATTTATAAGCTTTTTTTGAACTACCTGCATCCGTTGCTACTACTACTTTATTTTCAATTTCTTTTAAATCAAAATATTTTTCTAGTAAACTCTTTCCTGTAAGGACATCACAATTTATATTAAAATAAGCAGAAATTGCTGGATTATGCAAATCGCATGTAAGTACTCTATTTGCTCCAGCCGCTTCAATTAATTGTGCAAGTAATTTTGCTGTAACAGGAATACGAGGTTGATCTTTCTTATCTGATCTCGAATATATATAATATGGTAAAACAACTGTAATCCTTCTTGCAGAAGCTCTCTTTACTGCATCTATTGTAATTAAAAGCTCCATAATTCTTTCGTTTACTGGTGGAGTTGTAGTTTGTATTAAAAATACATCTTTTTCTCTTACTGTTTCCTTTATTTGAATAAAGTTATTATCGTTTTTGAACTTCATTCTTTCGATTTCTCCTGGTTCTAGTTTTAAATAATCACAAACCTCTTTTGTAAACTTATCTGCAGCTTCACTACAAGAAAAAATTTTAATATTTTCCATATATACCCCCATTTTTATTTTTTATAATGCTTCTTTTATATCTAAATTATCTTTTGTTTTTGCTACAACTTTTGGACTGAATATATTATTTTCAGTAATATCTTGAGTAACTGGTACCACAATATTTGGTATATAGTTTATATTCTCCTTTGCTATACTTTCTTTAGCTACATTTTTTTCATATCTATATTCATCTCCAAATTGTAATCTTATTAAAGTATTTTTCTTTATACTCTCTTGTACATCTATTTTTCTTTGATTATAAGAACCTCTAAATTTTAAATTCACAAGGTGTTTTTCAATCTCAAACTGACCATCAACAATTATATCTATGTATTTTAATAATTCCCTTGTAAAGTTATATTTTTTATACATATTATTTAATATATCTTTTTCAAAATCATAACCTGTCCAACACCAAATATCTTTATTTGGAAATTTTTCTTTAACTTCTTTTATAAAAGGAACTAAAGCTTGTTGATTAATTAGTTCTAATGGTTCTCCTCCTAGTAAAGATAATCCCTCTATATAATCTTTTTCTAAATTTTTAAAAATTCTTTTTTTAGCAAAATCATCAAACTTTTTTCCAAAACTAAAATCCCAAGCTTCTTTATTGTGACACTCTTTGCAATGAAAATGACAACCACTTACATATAAAGAAGTTCTAATTCCTTGTCCATCTTGTATATCTATATCTTTTATATCTGCGTAATTCATATTAATCTCCTTTTATAAATGTAGTACTCTAGCTTTTATTTCTTTAGTTTTTCCAACATTCCAAAAATTCTCTCCTAAATAACCACAGGTTCTTCTTGTTACATTCATTTTATTATGATCTTTATTACCACATTGTGGACATTCCCACTCGTTTTTATCGTTGATAATAATTTCTCCATCAAATCCACAAACATGGCAATAATCAGATTTTGTATTAAATTCTGCATATTGAATATTATCATAAATAAACTTAACAATTGTTTCTAAAGCAGTAATATTATTTTTCATATTTGGGATCTCTATATAAGAAATTGCTCCACCACTTGATATTGGTTGAAATTGACTTTCAAATTTTAGTTTATCAAAAGCATTTATCTTTTCTCTAACATCTACATGATAAGAATTTGTATAATATCCTTTATCTGTAACATCTTCTATATCACCAAATCTTTCTCTATCTACTCTTGCAAAACGATAACATAAAGATTCAGCTGGTGTACCATAAAGTGCAAAGCCAATATTAGTTTCTGCTTTCCACTCTTCTGTTTTTTCTCTCAAATGTTTCATAACTCTTAAAGCAAATTCTTCACCTTTTGGATCTGTATGAGATACTCCTTTCATTAATTTTGTAACTTCATACAAACCAATATATCCAAGAGAAATTGAAGAATATCCTCCAAATAATAATTTATCTATGGTTTCCCCCTTTTTTAGTCTCGCTATTGCACCATATTGCCAGTGAATTGAACTAACATCAGATTTTGTACCTAACAAAGCATTATGTCTACACATTAAAGCTTCTTTACATAATTCTAGTCTTTGATCAAATAATTTCCAAAATTTTTCTTCATCCCCATTTGCAATAATACCAATCTGTGGAAGATTAATACTTACAACTCCTTGATTAAATCTTCCTTCAAATTTGTAGTTTCCATTTTCATCTTTCCAAGGGCTTAAAAAGCTTCTACATCCCATTGGACTAAATACATTTCCTTCATAATTTTCACGCATTTTTTTAGCAGATATATAATCAGGGTACATTCTTTTAGCAGAGCATTCAACTGCTAGTTTTGTTAAATAATCATATTTTCCACCTTTTAAACAATTATTCTCGTCTAATACATATACTAATTTTGGAAAGGCTGGAGTTATATATACGCCTGCTTCATTTTTAATTCCTTGGATTCTCTGCTTTAATATTTCTTCTATTATTAAAGCTATTTCTTCTATGTATTCACTTTTTTCATCTAGATACATAAATAATGTTACAAATGGACTTTGACCGTTTGTAGTCATTAAAGTATTTATTTGATATTGGATAGTTTGAACTCCAGATTTTAGTTCTTCCTGTCTTTTATCTTTTGCTAAAACTTCTGCTTCTTTTTTTCCATATCCTATTTTTAAATAATGATTATATGCTTTATTGTAAGTTATTCTTAAATATTTGCCTAAATGTCTAATGTCTATAGATTGTCCACCATACTGATTACTAGCAACAGCTGCAATAATTTGTGTTGTAACTGTACAAGCAACTAAAAAGCTTTTTGGACTTTCTATCATTTTTCCATTCATAACAGTTCCATTATCTAACATATCTCCTATATTTACTAAACAGCAATTGTGAATTGGTTGAATAAAATAATCCTTATCATGAAAATGTAAAACTCCATCATTATGAGCTTTTACTATTCTATCTGGTAGAAGTAAACGATCTGTGATATCTTTTGAAACTTCCCCAGCTATTAAATCTCTTTGTGTTGCTGCTAAAAAAGCATTCTTATTACTGTTTTCTTCCATAGTGTCTTTATTTGAGTTTCTAACTAAACTCAATATACTCTCATCCGTTGTATTTGATTTACGAATTATAGCATGTTTTTCTCTATATAAAATATATTTTTTTGCTAAAGAAAATTTTCCGAATTCCATTAGCTTTCGTTCTATAATATCTTGTATATCTTCTACAGTAATTGTAGATTTTCCTAAGTTTTCAATATATTTTGTAATAAATTCAATATCAGCTCTTGATATTTTGTCTTTCCCTCCAACATCTTTATTTGCACCGCTTATTGCTATTACAATTTTATCACTATCGTATTCAACTTTTCTTCCATCTCTTTTTATAACTTTCATTTTAAGTACCCCCGCATTATAGAACTTTTATTATTTCTGTTTACGAGCTTATTTTAGCATAAGAAAAAGTAATGTCAAATGGGTACTTGTTATGTTTCCAAGTGCTTGAAGTTACTAGTTTTGTAGTATTTTAATTATCTAATTTTATTTTTTTGTCATTATGGTTTGTTCGGTTACATATTAATTATTTCTTTTAGCTCTAAGTTTTGATTAAAAATATTAAAATTAATATAACTTTTATGTTACATTTTTAAAATTCAAAAATTTCTCAAGCTTATTTCTTGACTTTCCAGACAAATTAGGAATAATTCCTAATTTATTCAAAATATTTTTTTATCCTTTTTAATAGACTTTTATAGTTTTATTTGTCATTAAAGCCCGGTGTTTCACCTATTCTTTCTGGTGGATTTCCATCACCCATATTTTGTCTTCCCATTCCATCTCCTGGCATGAAATTATTAAAAGAATTACTATTATCTGTAGAGGTTTCTTGTACTTCAATTTTATTTTCTTCAGATAATCCTGATACTATTTGTACATAGGCATCATTCTGTATGCCTATTTCTACTTCTTTTCCACTTTCAATATAGCTCATTTGATCTTCTAATATACTGATTTGAACACTTAGATCTTGTGTTGAACTTATTTCAATATAATGATTTGCTTCACAATTTTCATTTACTGTTGGTACAGAATATTCAGTAATTATTCCATCAAAAGGAGCTGTTTCATATGTTCCATTTGTATATTTAATAAGTTTCTGACCTTCAGTAACACTCTCTCCTTCCTCTACACACATTGTAAAAAAGCTATAATCTGTATTTAAGCTAATTTTTTCAGTATTACCTGAAACTATCTCTCCAGAAGTTGTTAAACTTGTTTTAATTGAATTTAAACTTGCTATACTAGTATTCTCTTGCATTTCTATTGTACTACCATTTTCAATTGCATTATTTTCATTATAAAAAGTAAAAACAAGAAATATAGTACTAAAACATATAAACAATAAAACTAAAATTACTTTTTTCTTTTTCATAAAAATCCTTTCCTTTTTTTAATAGGTTTTAATTATAAAAGTATTTACTTAAGAAAAACTTAAATGATGCTTAAAATAAACTTAAAAACACATAGGATTTTTCCTATGTGTTTTATTAATATAAATATATTATTTAATTAACTTTAAAATACTTTTCTAAGCATTCATAATTTCTTGGAATTCTTCTCCATCAATTTTTTCTTTTTCTAATAAAACATTTGCTACATCATGTAATTTTTTAATATTTTCACTTAAAATTTGTTTTGCTGCATTATAAGCATTGTCTATAATTCTTTTTACTTCTTCGTCTATTAATCCAGAAGTTTCTTCACTAAAGTTCTTTTGTGTAGCAAAATCTCTTCCTAAAAATACTTCTTCTTGACCAGAACCAAATGTAATTGTTCCAAGTCTTGGACTCATTCCATATTTTGTTACCATATCTCTTGCAATTTTAGATGCTCTTTCTATATCGTTACTAGCTCCTGTTGAAATATCTCCAAGTACTAATTCCTCTGCAACTCTTCCTCCTAGTAAAGATATAATATTTTCTTCCATTTCTGATTTACTCATAAAAGAACGATCTTCTGATGGTCTATACATTGTATATCCACCAGCCATCCCTCTAGGTACAATTGATATTTGATGTACATCATCTTGTGTTGGTAAAAATTTACTTACTACTGCATGACCAGCTTCATGGAATGCAACTAATTTTTTTTCTTTTTCACTAATTACTCTTGATTTTTTCTCTGGTCCCATAGTTACTTTTACCATTGCTTCTTCAATTTCTTGCATTCCTATTTCTGTCTTATCTCTTCTTGCTGCAAGAAGCGCTGCTTCATTTAATACATTCTCTAAGTCTGCTCCGGCAAAACCCGCTGTATTTTTAGCAATTATTCCTAAGTCTACATCATTTGCTAATTTCTTCTTTCTTGCATGAACTTCTAATATTTGCTCTCTAGCCTTAACATCTGGTGATGATACAACAATTTGTCTATCAAATCTACCAGCTCTTAGTAAAGCCTTATCTAGTACATCTGGTCTATTAGTTGCTGCTAAAACAATAACACCTTCATTTGGACTAAATCCATCCATTTCAACTAATAATTGATTTAGTGTTTGTTCTCTCTCATCATGTCCTCCACCAAGACCTGCACCTCTTTGACGACCTACGGCATCAATTTCATCTATAAATATTATACAAGGTGCATTTTTCTTTGCTTGTTCAAATAAATCTCTTACTCTAGAAGCACCTACTCCAACAAACATTTCAACAAAGTCAGAACCACTTATAATAAAGAAAGGTACTCCTGCTTCACCAGCAACTGCTTTTGCTAGTAAAGTCTTTCCTGTTCCAGGATGACCTACTAATAAAACTCCTTTTGGAATTCTTGCACCCATATCTGTGAATTTTTTTGGTGATTTTAAAAATTCAACAATCTCTTCTAATTCTTGTTTTTCTTCATCAACACCTGCTACATCTTTAAATGTTACTTTATTTTTATCTGAAGTATTTATCATTCTTGCTTTACTTTTTCCAAAAGTCATTGAAGATTTATTTCCATTTTGATTTGGATTCATTATTAAAATCCAGAACAATAAGAAAATAATTAAAATAACAAATGGAGAGAAAATACTAAGAACAGCCATAAATACTGATTCTTCCTCTTGTGATAGTGTTATTTCACTTTCAACTATTTTATCAGAAATTTGTTCCATAAAACTATCTAAACTAGGAATTGTAACTTCTTTTATTGTATTTACTGTACTTGCAGTTCCATCTTCTTTTAGTGTAACATAAGCTTTTGTTTTGTCTGAAGAAATTTCTATTTCTGATACTTCACCATTGTTTATTTTTGTAATTAATTCTGAATAATTCATTTTTTTATCTGTATTATTGAATACAGCAGAAATTAAAACAAAAAAAACAATTGCCAAAATTAGCCAAGTGGCTAGTGTTTTTATTCCGTTTTTCAACTCTTGTATCCTCCCTTTTTCTCACTTTGCTTAAAATATAGCATACCATTTTTTTCTTTTCAAGTTATTTTTAAAAAAGAAATATCCCTGTAATATTTGGTTTTTTTTATATCTTACGGCTTTCTATTTTTTAGCAAATATGTAAATTTTTTTATTTTTAATTACAACTTTAGTATTTTTGTTTGGTGTTAAATATTTATTTCCAATATTTCTGTTACATAATTTTATTATATCTTCTATATGTATTTTTTCTATACCTTTTGTAGAACCAAATAATTTATTTATTGCGTATAGAATTATCCTTTTTTGAATTACTCTATCTAAGCTACAAAATTTCTTTAAATCTAATATAATTGTAGGCAAATCTTTAGATTTATATACATCTTTTTCTGGTTTTAAGTTTTCTTCTACTAAAATATCTTTATAAGCTTGCTCGGTTATTTTTTTCAAATAATTATTTTCTTCTTTTACTATAGATGATAGTCTATTTAAAGTATCTATAAAGTTCGGATTAAATTCTTTTTGTATATATGGCAAAACTATATTTCTAATTTTATTTCTAGTATATTCATTTTCAAAATTTGTTTCATCTATTCTTGGCTCTATATTTTTATTCTTTAAATATTCCTCTATTTTTTCTCTAGTTTCAAACAATAATGGTCTAATATATTTATTTTGTATTATTTCCATTCCACATAAACCAGAAATTCCTGTTCCTCTTAATATATTCATTATGATTGTTTCTGCATTATCTTTTTTATTATGTGCAATAGCAATTTTATTTGCAGAAATCTCATTTCCAATTTCTTCAAAAAATTTATATCTTATTTCTCTGCCAGTCTCTTCTAAGCCTCTTTTATTTTCTTTAGCTATTTCTTTTATATTTGTATTTAATACAAAACATTCTATATTCCTCTCTTTACAAAATTCTTTAACAAATTTCTCATCTACTTTTGCATTTTCTCTTATACCATGATTAATATGTGCTACATATATATTAAAATCTATGATCCTTTCTTTTTGTATCTCATATAAAGCTGATAGCATTGCAATTGAATCTGGTCCTCCAGAAACTCCTAAAAGAACCTTTTCTCCATCTTGTATTAAATTATTATTTTTTATGGTAATCAAAATCTCTTCTTCAAAATTATTCATTTTTCCTCCTTTCTTCTAATATAGAAAGAGATACTAATAAAGCGCTAGTTTTCACTTAAATTTAGTATCCCCCTTAATATTTTCTAATTATAATGTTTACCCAAATTAGCAAATTTCGTAAAGCTTGGCATCCACGCAAGTTCTACTGTACCAGTTGAACCACCTCTATGCTTTGCTAATATAACTTCTGCTACATTTTTCTTTTCTGTATCTTCATTATAGTAATCATCTCTATATAGAAACATTACTATATCTGCATCCTGCTCTATGGCTCCAGATTCTCTTAAATCTGATAGCATTGGTCTTTTATCATCTCTTTTCTCTGCTGTACGAGATAGCTGAGATAAAGCTATAACTGGTACATCTAATTCTTTAGCTAATATTTTTAAAGAACGGCTTATCTCTGATATTTCTTGTTCACGACTTGCATTTTTCTTACCTGTTCCTTGTATTAATTGTAAATAATCTATTACTATTAAGCCTATATTTTTCTCAATTTTTAGTTTCCTGCATTTTGCTCTTATTTCCATTATAGAGATACCTGGTGTATCATCTATATATATTGGTGCCTCACTAAGTTCTCCCAGTGTTGTAGCTAATTTCATCCAATCTTCATCTTCTATTTGACCTGTTCTAATTTTATTACTGTCTACCATTGCTTCACTACATAAAATTCTGTTTCCTACTTGCTCTTTAGACATTTCTAAGTTAAATATTACTACTGGTACATTTGCTTTTATCGCTGCGTTTGTTGCTATATTTATTGCAAATGCTGATTTTCCCATAGCTGGTCTTGCTGCTATTATTATTAGATCTGAATTATGAAGTCCTGCTGTTTTATTGTCTAAATCTATAAAACCTGTGGTAATTCCAGTTACATTTCCTTTTTGATTATAAAGTTTTTCTAGCTCTGCAAAAGATCCAACTAAAACATCTTTTAAAGCAGAATAGCCTTTTACTGACTTCTTTTGAGACAAATCAAAAACTTTTTTCTCTGCCATATCCATTATATTGTCTACATCTTCTGATTCATCATAGCCTAAAGCTATAAGTTCATTAGAAGTTTGTATTAAACTTCTTAGAGTTGCTTTTTCTGATACTATTTTTATATATTTTTCTACATTTGCTGTAGTTGGTACCCTATCTGGAAGTTCTGCTAAATACTCTAAACCACCTATTCTTTCAAAATTTCCTGCTTCTACTAGTTCTGCTTTTACTGTAATTATATCTATTGGTTCGCTTCTAGAATATAAACTTAAAATAGCAGAATATATTGCTTTATTATCTTCTCTATAAAAGTCATCTTCCTTTAAGACTTCTATTGCACTAATAACAGCATCTTTATCTGTAAGCATACAACCTAATATTGCTTGTTCTGCCTCAATATCGTGTGGTGGTACTTTTCCTAATTCCATAATTTTCTCCTAAAATATTTTTATTTTATGCTGTCACTATCATAATAGAAACTGTTGCCATTACTCCTTCGTTTAGTTTTAAGTCTACTTTTGTTACTCCTACATTTTTAATTGTTTCATTTAATAAAATTTTCTTTTTGTCTACACTTATATTATATTCCTTTTTTAAAGCTTCAGAAATTTCTTTTGCAGTTACACCTCCAAATAATTTTCCATTGTCTCCAGCTTTTACTCTAAATTTCAAAGTGATTTTTTTTAACTTCTCTGCAATTTCTTTAGCTTCTTTTAAATCTTCTTCTTTTCTAAAAGCTATAGATTCATTCTTAGCTTTTAAATTATTCATATTTCCAGTATCTGCTGGAACAGCTAAATTCTTAGGGAATAAATAATTTCGAGCATATCCATCAGCTGCATTAACAATTTGATCTTTTTTACCTACACCTTTTATATCTTGTTTTAAAATAACTTTCATTTTATCTTCCCCTTTCTATCCTAATTCTGAAAAATACTCATTAATTCTAATAATTAATTCTCGCTTTGCCTCTTCTATTGAAAATCCCTCTAATTGTGCTCCTGCTAATGTAATATGACCTCCGCCACCTAATTTTTCTAATATTACTTGGACATTTACATCTCCTATTGATCTACCACTAATAAATACCTTTTCACCAATTTTACCTATTACAAAGGAAGCTGTAATGTCACTAATAGTTAAAAGCTCATCTGCTGCTTTTGCACAAATTAGATTTGCATTACTATCTTCTGAATTTGTATATATACCAATTGCAATTGAATCATTTATTATTTCTGTATTTCTTACTATGTCAGCTATTAGATTGTAACTTTCTAAATCTGCTTGAAACCATTTCTTTACTCTTATAATATCAACACCAAATTTTCTTAGGTAAGCTGCTGCTTCAAAAGTTCTTACTCCTGTTTTAAAAGTAAAATCCTTTGTATCTACCATAATTCCACCATAAAGACCTTCTGCTTCTATAAGTTTAAGGTCTATTGTAGTTTTTGCATATTGAAGAATTTCTGTAACTAGCTCAGCCGTAGAAGAAGCATATACTTCGTGAAAACTTAATATTGGATCCGAAATATAATCTGTTACTTTTCTATGATGATCTATAATTACTTTTTTATCTGTTTTTTCTAAAAGTTCTGGAAATTCCACATAATTTATTTTGTGTGTATCTACAACAATTAATAAAGTATCTTTTGTTGTTATTTCTAATGCTTTTTCCTTAGAAATAATAGTATTTTCATATTCAGGTTCTTTATTTAATTCTTCTAAAAATTTGCTTAGAGATTTTCCTGTTGGCTCAGAAGCTATATAACATTCTTTTTCTAAACTTCTTACTAATCTGCTAATTCCAATTGCAGAACCAATAGCATCTATATCTATATTAGTGTGTCCCATAACAATTACTTTGTCTGCTTCTAAAATCAAATTTGAAATAGAATATGCTATAGTTCTAGCTTTTACTTTTGTTCTTTTTTCTAGTTCTAAAGTTGTTCCTCCATAAAACTTATATTTTCCATCTCTTCTAACTACTGCCTGATCTCCACCTCTACCAAGTACTATATCCATAGCAGCAAGAGCAGATTTATATTTTTCATAATTGTTTTTTCCTTCATTAGATACCGCTATACTCAAGGTTACTTGAACTTTTGAATCTAATTTCTTTACTCTATCTAAGATATTAAACTTTTCTTTTTCTATTTCTGCTAAATATTGTTGCTCAAATATATAGATAAAACTATCATTATCAGTTTTAACAATTAGTCCACCTGTACTATTTGCCCAATCAAAGATTTCTTTTTCAATCTTTGTTATAAGCTCTAATTTTTCTTCTGGTATTGCTCTTTTTACAATTTCATCATAATTGTCTATAGTTGCAATTGCTATGCAATTTTTAGAGTTATTATAAGTATCAAATAATTCATTATATTTTGTATCATCTATAAAATAAAGTGTTAGTATATATTCTTTTTGATCTCTTTTGTCTTTCTTTTTACTTCTAGCCACTCCACCTTTAATTTTGTAGAAATTCTTTCCTATATTAAACTGCTTAGAAATCTCTTTATTTTCATCATTTTTCTCTAAATCTAGCTTTATTTCCTTTATTAAAGGCATTAAATAAGTGCTAATATCTATATTTTTGAACTCATCTATGAATTTTTGACTTTTCCAAATGATATTTCCATCTGTTTCAACTATAATTAGTGGTATAGGAGAATTTATTAGATTTTTCTTTGTTGCAATATTTACATCAGTAGTTATTTCTCTAATATGATTTACTATCTCACTTTTCTTTTTACTATTGGTTATTATTGTATAAACTATTAACAAAAAATAAATAAAAATTGATGGAATTATCCATTTAGAATCGTACATACAAAGTGCAATTATAAAAAGCAAAATAATTACTAAATAAATTCCATTTTTTAATATTAAATCATCTAAAATTTTACTATTTTTATTTGGCATAAAAACTCCCTATAAATAATAATCTTAAATATTATACTACATTTTATAATTTTAGTCAAATCTTAGCGTTTACATAATATTTATAATATAAGTCTTCCATTCCATTACTTTTAATTTTCTTAATATTTATAAAAGCCCTAGTTTTAATGGAGTGGTAAAATGAAAGTAGACACAAAAATCTACTTTCATTTTTTATGTTAAAATAATATTTGGGAGGTATAT
>CALXPP010000022.1 GCA_944390345.1 uncultured Clostridia bacterium | reverse complement strand
GACAATCACATTGTATCATTTGTAATTATATGTGTCTATTTTTATTTCAAAGTGCGTCACTTAATTTTACCATTTATAAAAAATATGTCTGTTTTAACAAACTAAAATATATCTTTTTATTTAGCTTTAACAGTTTAAAAGCAAAAACTGCATAGTGTACAAATTTTAATTGTACAACATGCAGTCTCTACCTTTTCTAGAAATCGAATTTTCATTTACAAGGATTTATAACAATTTTCAGATGTTTTTATTATTATTATAAAATGTGGTTTAAATCTTCTTTTTTTGTGCATTTCATATATAAACCTATCTGGATCTTCCTCAAAATCCGCTTTCATTGATTCATACTCCTCTAAAGCAGCGATTGCCACCTCAAGTTCTTTGTCTGTCGGATCTTTTACTGAATACAAACAGAAATATTTAAAAATTTGCTCTCTCGTTGCAAGTATTGTTATTGCCAGTGCAATAATCATAGCAATAATCTTTATTGGCAAATCCAAATTATATGGAATAAATCCATATAACATAAAATAGATTAACATATATATGCCTTCACGATATGGTGTAATTGTTGAACATTTGCTTGAAAATTTACTATATTTTCTTATTTCTTCTTTATTTGGAATTCTATTCAAATCGTTGTATGCCATAAGTGCCATATGTTCTGCTGCATGCAACCCCCGAACAGATTTCATTTTTTTATTGAACACATATATATTTAGAATAAAATTTAAAGAACTGTTATCGCACATAGTTTTATCAAATAAAAGAAAAATAACAACCGCTATAAACAGATGATTTTTTAGAAGAATTGTACCAACTATAGATAATAAAACCATAGAAATACATATTATATTCTTCATTTGTTTTAATTTAAGTTCTTTTGCATTTTTCTTTATTTCTTCATATATCTCTACATCATCTATAGCCATATCTACCCGCTCTTTTACAATACTACCATCTTCCATCAATTTGGCTCTTCCTCCAAAAGTCTTATAATTTTCCAACATAAAAGTTATTGAGTTTTTTCTTGTCATTCCATCCTCTAACACAGCATTTCTCCTTTGCTTAATCTTCTAATATTAGCTATTAAAAGCTAGGTTTACGAGTTACTTCTCTACTCTCCTTTCCTTTGCAATTCTATTTTTTGCTTATAATTTATATTATACCATCTTAAAAATAGCATGTCAATCTTATGTAAATTACAAATTTATATAAACAAAAGACTTAAAGCTTTCGCCTTAAGTCTTCTGTTTTTCCGGTTATTTTGAACGCGAACCACAATTACCGGAATTTACTTTCTTCTTTTTAAAAAAATATTAATAAGCACAAATATTAACAAAACAATAAGTAAATAATTATCCCAGCCAAAAACTGCTGCAAGTATAAAGAAAATAATAATTTCGACAAGTATTCTCATACATATTTCCTCCATATTTTCTATGTGCTAAATTGATAGGTTTACTTATATTCGCGTTCCTATTTATTAAAACTTTATTGAAAAATCTAGCTATATTTTATCATCTTTTTAATACTATGTCAAAATTAATCTCCTAAGCAAATTCCTATATCTCTTGCAGTTCTTACTAAATCGTGATCCATTGTTACAACTCTTACATTGCTTTCTGCTGTTCCTCCTTGAACCGCTCCAATCTCTTTATTGTTTCCTACTACTTCTTCTAATGGTACGCAATCTAATTTTCCATTTTTAATTACTGTTAAAACATTAAATTTACCCTCTAAAGCAAGTTCCATCGCTTTTGCTCCATATTTTGTAGACAAAACTCTATCGTAAGATGTTGGTGTTCCTCCTCTTTGCATATAGCCTAAAACTGTACATCTTGCAGTTAAACCTGTTAATTTTTCTAACTCTTTTGCTACTTTTTCTCCAGCTCCACCTAGCTGTATATTTATAACACCTTCTCCTCCATCTCTTTCATTTGCAACTGAAATATCTCCACCTTTTGGAAATGCACCTTCAGAAACAACTACAATGGCAAAGTTTTTTCCAATAGCTTGTCTTCTTTTTATAGCTTCTGCAGCTTTTTCTATATCATAAGGAATTTCAGGAATAAGTGCAACATCCGCTCCGCCAGCTATAGCTGATTCTAATGCAATCCAACCTGCTTCTCTTCCCATAACCTCTAATACCATTATTCTATTGTGAGTTTCAGCAGTAGTATGCAATCTGTCTAATGCTTCTGTTGCTACTGAAACAGCTGTATTATATCCAAATGTTATATCTGTACAAGCAACATCATTATCTATTGTTTTTGGAACTCCTATTACATTAATTCCTTTTAAAGATAAATCTCTTGCAGATTTTTGTGTACTATCTCCGCCTAAAGTAAATACACAATCAAAGCCATCATCTTTAACATTTTGAACACATACATCAGATAAATCTTTGTATTCTATTTCTCCATTTTCTCCTTGAACTTTATAGTGAAATACATTTGCATTTGTTGATGATGAGATTATAGAACCACCTTTTTGCAAAATTCCAGAAGCTGTATCTGCACTACTTAGACGAATATAATTATTTTTAAGTAAACCTCTATATCCATCTATAAATCCATAACACTCTACATTATTATGTTCTGCTGTTTTTACTATGGCACGAATTACTGCATTAAAACCAGAAACATCACCACCATTTGCTAATATTGCAACTTTTTTCATTAAAACCCCTCCTATTTGTAAAAATCCTTACAAGTTTAAGCTAGGTTTATACATAAACCTAGCATTTTAATTATATATATTTTTTCTTTATATTACAAGCGTTTCTTATTAATTTTACTATTTTTTTCTATTTTTCTTATTTTTTAAAGTTTCTAAATCTATTTTTAGAGTAGGAAACGCTTGTGTTAAACGCCTATGAAAAATAGATTTTTTAGAAAATATGTTCTTAATCTTCTTCTCAAGTTCTTCTTGCGTATTTACTATATTTTTAATAGTATTTGTAAAATTCGATTTTCCTTCATCAATTCTTTTTGAAATATTTTCCTTGCTATTTTGTACTTTTTTATCAATAATAAACTTATTTTCTAGAATCTTCTTATATATATTGCTATTTCTTTTTACATTTTCAGAAATATTAGTAGGAGATAACAATATATTAGATATTTTCTTTTTACTATTTTTTAAATTTCTTGTAAATCTTCTTGTACCTATATTCATCTTTCTAGATAGATGATATAATTGCGAGGTAAATTCCATAGCCATATTTTCTGCATCATCCACTAATTTTTGGCTCATTTCCTCTGTTACTTCTCTCACCATTTTTGAAATTTCTTCTGTATTATCCTTTGGTTTATTTTCAATTGTACTAGAAACCTTTCTTAAATTACTAATAATAAAAAAAGATATTATTGCATCTATAAGTATTAAAAGAAAAAGTACACCTGATAACCAATGTAAAACATTATCTGGGATTTTACTTATAAAGTTCAAATATATTGGATTTACATATCTTAATATAATAGACCCTACTATACCAAAAGGTAATAAAGTCTCTAAGCAAATTCTTCCATTTATATTATATTTTTTAGAAGAATAATCCCACCATCTAGCATGAAAAATCTTTTCCATAATAAAACTCGTAAAATACTCTAAAAATCCACAAAGCACAAAAGACATTATAAATAAAACTAAAAAGTCTTCTGCATATTTTTGCAAAAGTAGAGTTATAAGTAGTACTCCAAAGCCATATACAGGACAGTATGGTCCTATTAAAAAACCTCTATTTACAAATTTTCCAACTTTTTTATTGAAAATACTGCCAACAGATTCCATTATCCAACCAAGTATAGAATAAAAAAGAAAAATCATAAAATATGTTTCTATTTGTCTAATATCCATATTTATTATTGTATGAAGGCTCATACACTCCTTTCAAATTTATATAAGTTATAATATCATAATAATTTATATAAATAAATATTTTTATTATTTTCTTTTTATACTTCTTAAATATTCTTTTTCTTCCTTTGATACTCTATATGATTCTATCATTTTTTGCAAAGCTTTATTGTAAGTAAATTTATCTAAATTATTATTTTTAAAATATATCATTGCCTCTTTTTTGTATTTAATTCCAATTTCAGCTAAAAGCCAAGCCATTCCCATCTTAACATAATATCCATCATGATTTATAGTATCTATTTGCTTTAATATTTTTTCTATATATCCATCTATAACAAAATAATCTAACATCATAATTATAGCAAATCTAACTTCAAATTCCTTTTCTGACTTAGTATATGGCAATATAAAATTCCATATAAATTCCAAATCTTTTTCTTTTATTTTTAGTGTTGGACAAAAAGTATCTGTTAGAGCCCAGCTATCCATATTTGGTATAAAATCCTTTATTAATGGTATTTTTTCTTTAATGTCCATTTTTAAATATGCTATTATAAGACCTTTTAGCATCGTTTCTTCAAATACTTCCATATCTAATAAATCTATTATATTAATTGCATCTGTATCCTTTGTTATTTCTTTGCCTATACTTCTTAACTCTGGAACCTTTAATCCTAAAATTTTTTTATTTGTATCTTTGCATAACTTACTATTAAAATCACGATATTCTGTATTTGCTTTTTCGTGTAATTTTTTTCTAATTTCTTCTATATTCATAATTTACCTTTCTTCTAATTCTCTTTGAATCCTCATAAATATCTGTGCTAAGGCTTTCAATCTATATGTATCTTGTATTTCTTTATAAGATAATTGACTCATTGTATTTGTCTTTCCTTCTGGTATAAATGCTGTATAAAAATATGGTTTTTTGATATTTGTATCCATTTCTTCAGCAATTTTGCCTGCTGTTTTTCCTTTTTGTGTTAATATTTTACCACTTGGAAGTATACATGTTATAGCACATTGATATTCTGCATATCTATCATCAGTATTTTTTAATTTTCGTAATAGTTTATTTACACATTCATATTTAGGTAATTCTGGATTTAGCTTCAATTCTTCTTCTGCATATCTTGCAGTTTTCACTCCTGGCTCTCCATCTAAAGCTCTTACAAATAGTCCTGCATCATCAGCTATTATAGGAAGTGATATATTTTTTTCTTTCATTTCTAAACTCCAATTTTTTATTTATTATATCATATCTTAAAACTTTGTAAATAAGATTGACTTTTTATTTCTATATTATAAAATATGTACATATATAAATAATGAGGAGTGATAATATGTTAAAAGAACATTTAAATAGAAATAAAGAAAATATTATAAAATCAATTTGTGATTTAATAGAAATTCCAAGTATTTCTGAGGAAAATTCTAATTCTAATTTCCCTTTTGGAGAAAATTGTAATAAAGCTTTAGAATATACTTTAAATCTTGGAAAAGAGCTTGGCTTTAAAACAAAAAATATTGATGGCTATTGTGGATATATAGAATTTGGTGAAGGCACAGAATTAGTTGGAATAATAGGACATTTAGATGTTGTTCCAGCTAATATAGAAGATGGTTGGACAAACGATCCATTTAGGTCAACTATTAGAGACAATAAAATATTTGGCAGAGGTACTATTGATGATAAAGGTCCTGTAATTGCTAGTCTTTATGCAATGAAAGCTGTCGCAGATACTTGCTCAGTTTCCAAAAGAGTTCGCTTAATTCTTGGCTTAAACGAAGAAAAATCTTGGAAATGTATTAATTACTATAAAGAGCATGAAGAAGCTCCAAGTATTGGCTTTAGCCCTGATGCAAATTTTCCTGCTATATATGCAGAAAAAGGCATTTTGTCTATTAGCATTTCAAAACCTTTTAGTCCAAAAGAATTTGAAATTTTGGATTTGAATTGCAATAATAATGCCTTAAATGTTGTTCCAAAATATTGCTCTATTACTTTAAAATGTAAGACTTCTAAAAACTGGCAGAAATCTGAAAATATAGAAATTATATCTCTAGAAGAAAACACTTATAAAATTGTTTCAACTGGAGTTGCAGCTCATGCAGCACATCCAGAGCTTGGCAAAAATGCTATAACAAATTTACTTAAATATATAATAGAAAGTTTTAATGCAAATTCAGATGAAAGTATTGAATATTTACAAAAGCTATCTCATTTGGGTGTATTTGAAATTGAAAGTCCAGAATTTTTATCTAGAAAAGATATTGCTTATGCAACAGAATTTCATGAAGAATCTTGTATTCAAGATGAATCTGGTTCTTTAACCTCTAATATTGGAAATATAAAATTTGAAAATGGAAATTTAGATATTGGTATAAATTTAAGAGTTCCTGTACATACAGCTTTAGATGATGTTATTCTCCAATATAAAAAGCTAATACAATTTTACGAGAATATTAAAATTACTGTTTTATCAAAACAAGACCCTATTTGTGTTTCAAAAGATAGTAAATTAGTTAAAACACTTGTAAATATATATAATGAAGAAACAGGAAACAATCTAGAAGCAGTTGCTATCGGTGGTGGTACTTATGCAAGAGCTTTTCCAAATTTTATATCTTATGGTGCAAATATGCCTGGAGATACTGATATGTGCCATCAAGTAGATGAATTTATTGATATTGATAAGCTTATGCAAGCCTCTTATATTTATGCAAATGCAATCTATGAACTAAGTAAATAATATTGATTTTTGAGTGATTTTGTGTTAAAATATTTGTATTTATTATAAAATGCGATTCGCATTACTTATTTTCTCATGGCTTAAGAGAAAGTGCATTTTCTTTTAAGATATATGAAACTGTAAACTTTTTTTACATATCGGAGGAAAAATGAGATGAAAAATGATGTCGTAAAGAAAATCATTAAAATCACGGGGCAAACTTGCCTCACTGCTCTTGCAGCAGTTACTCTTTACAAAATTGTAGAAGGGTTCTTCTATCGGAAATTTGCAGAAGAGATCTATGATGAGGCTTACAATACCGGCGTAGATGACGCTTATACAGACATGGAGGAAAAATTTCAGGACGATGCTTTAGAGGAAGACACCGGCGATAACACCTAATAATTTTCGTATACAGATGCACCTGTAGCCCAAAAGGGCGACTCATGAGCAATGAGTCGCCTTTTTTATTTTTATATTTTATATAATTTCAATTTAGATTCATTTTAATACTTCTGTTTTTTACATATTTTCTTTTATTTCTTTTATTGCTTCTTCAATTGAGATAGTCTTTTGCTCCCCTGTAAACATATTTTTTAGAGAAATACTATTATTTTTTACTTCATCTTCACCAATAATCGCTACAAATGGTATGTATAGTTTATTTGCATATTTCATTTTTGCTTTTAAGCTTTTATTTTCATAAAAAACATCAGTAGGTATTCCTGATTCTCTAAAAGCTGTTGCTACTTTTAACATATAGCTAAAATCTTTATTGTCTATATCCATTACTAAAACTTTTGTTATACTTTTATTTTCATCTTCTTCGTCTAATAGTCCAATATCTTTAAGCTGTGAAAATAATCTAGTAAGACCTATAGAAATTCCTATACCTGGTAATTTTTGTTTTGTGTAGTATTCCGTTAAATTTTCATATCTACCACCAGAACAAATACTACCAAGCTCTGGGTATTTTACTAAATTTGTTTCATATACAGTTCCTGTATAATAATCTAAGCCTCTTGCAATGGTTAAATTTATATTAAAATTTTCTTCTGGTACATTAAAAGCTTTTAAATACTCAGTTACTTGCTTCAATTCTGAAATTCCTTCATTAAAAGTCTTGTTTTCTATATTTAAAGAAACTAGTTTCTTTAAAATCTCATCATTTGAGCCTGTAATAGCAATAAATTCTAATATTTTATTGCTATTATCCTCTGATATATCTAATTTCATAAGCTCTAGCTTTACCGCTTCTTTTCCTATTTTATCAATTTTATCTATAGTTCTTAAAATATCTGTAATCTTTGAACTTAAATTTAAAGAAGCAAAAAATCCATTAAGTACCTTTCTATTGTTTATTTTAATAATGAATTCTCCTATATTTAGCTCTTTAAAAACTTGATAAATTATTGCAGGTATTTCTGCATCATATACAATATCTAGTGTTTCATTTCCAATTACATCTATATCACATTGATAAAATTCTCTATATCTACCTTTTTGTTGTTTTTCGCCACGATATACTTTATTCATCTGATATCTCTTAAATGGGAAACTTAAATCATTGTATCTTTGTGATACATATCTAGCTAGGGGTACTGTTAAATCAAACCTCATAGAAATATCTGTATCACCTTTTTTAAATCTGTAAATTTGTTTTTCTGTTTCTCCACCTGCTTTTGCAAGAAGTACTTCTGAATACTCTAGTATAGGTGTATCTAAAGGTAGAAAACCAAACTTTTCATAAACCCTTCTTATTGTATCGTACATTTTATTAAATTTTATCTGATCTTGTGGCAAAAGTTCCATAAAACCTGGTAAAATTTTAGGTTCTACTTTTTCCATATTAATTCACTCCTCATTTTAAAAATCTTTTTCTTTAAGCTCTAAATAAATATTTTTTTCATCTTCTATCATTGTAGTTTTACCGATGCCCTGGATAACAAATTGTTTCTTCAGGTAATGTCATTAATTTAGCCGTAATAGAATCCATTAACTCTACAAAGTTTCCTGTTGGTAAATCTGTTCTTCCCCAACTACCAGAAAACATTGTATCTCCTGTAAAAACTAGTCTTTCTTTTTCACAGTATAAAGATAGTCCTCCCTTTGTATGACCTGGAGTTGCAATAACTTTAAATTCAATATCTCCAACATGAATTAAATCTCCATCATCTACTCTAGAATCAGCTTCTAATTCTGGATTTGGCATTTCTATATAATATGCTAAGCTAATTTCTTCATTATATAATCCTTCTGCATCTTCACGACTCACAAGTATTTTTCCGCCTTTTTTTTCTTTTAAGTCATGAATTCCACCGGTATGGTCTGCATGGCAATGTGTAAGAAAAATATATTTAAGTTTTTCAATACCTAATATATTTAAAATATCAATTATCTTATTAGCCTCTCCTCCTGGATCTATAACCATTGCTTCCTTTTTATTTTCATCATATACAATATAGGAATTAGTAAGCAACCCCTGTGCTCCTGCGTGTACTCTTACTCTCTTTAGTATCATTTTATCCTCTCTTTCTTTTTACCTCATAAACACTTTCTATGTTTCTTAAGGCTGTTAATAGTTTCTTTAGTTCATCTATATTTTCTATTTCTACTGTAATATTAATATTTGTAATATTTTCTCTGCTGGTCCTAGCATTTACTCCCATAAGCTTAGCTTTTACATTATCTACTTGTTTAATAACATCCTTCAAAAGTCCGTTTCTGTCATTTGCAAAAATCTCTACATCTACACTATAAGATCCTTTTACATCATCATACCAATATACATCTATCATTCTATTTTCTTCATTTAATAAATCCTTTAAATTAGGGCAATCTGTACGGTGGACAGAAACTCCTCTTCCTTTGGTTATATATCCGACTATTTCATCTCCTGGTAATGGATTGCAACATTTTGAAAGTTTTACTAAACAATTGTCTATTCCCTTTACCACTACACCTGTTTTTGAAGGCTTTGTTTTAACTGGCTTTGCAGTAGCAAGTTCTTCAATAGTTTTTTCTAAATCTTCTTCTTCGTGTTCTTTCTTATATTCTTCTAAAAGTCTAGCTATTACCTTATTTCCAGAAATGCCTCCAAAACCAATGCTTGCATACATATCATCAAGACTTGCAAATTTGTATCTATTTAAAACATTTTGTAGCCATTCTGGTTTTAGTAAATCTGAATTTTTTAGTCCTAATTTCTTTACTTCTTTTTCAATTATGTCTTTTCCCTTTTCTATATTTTGTGATCTTTCTGCCTTTTTAAACCATTGATTAATTCTATTTCTAGCAGAAGAGCTTTTTACAAATTTAAGCCAATCTCTACTTGGTCCTTTACTTTGATCTGAAGTAATAATTTCCACTATATCTCCATTATGGAGATGTGTAATTATTGGCATCATTTTTCCATTTATTTTACAGCCTACCATTTTATGTCCAATTTGCTCATGAATACTATATGCGAAATCTATTGGTGTTCCACCTCTCGGCATAACTTTTATCATACCTTTTGGTGTGAAAACATATACCTCATCTTCAAATAATTCTGTTTTTAAAGTATTTAAGAATTCATCTGGATTTTGTGTATTTTTCTGCCACTCTAAAGTTTCTCTAAGCCAAGCAAGCTTATCTTCACCAACTATTACTGTTTCTTTTTTACCTTTATTGCTAGCTTCTTTGTATGCCCAATGTGCGGCAATACCAAATTCTGCTGTTCTATGCATTTCCCAAGTACGAATTTGAACTTCAAAAGGGGTTCCTTTTGGACCTAGCAAAGTAGTATGTATTGATTGATACATATTCTTTTTAGGAACAGCTATATAATCTTTAAATCTTCCTGGCATTGGTGTATATAGCTCATGTACAACACCAAGTGCAGCATAGCAATCTTTCACAGTATCTACTAATATACGAAGTGCAAATAAATCATAGATTTGGTCCAAAGTCTTATTATCTCTTTGCATTTTTCTATAAATACTATATAAATGCTTTGCTCTTCCTGTAACTTCTGCTTTTATATTTTGGGCTTTCATCTCAGCTTCTAAATCTTGTTGAATTTGATTTAAAAACTTTAGTCTTTCCTCTCTTTTTTTGTCTAATCCAACTACAATCTCGTGATACTCTTCTGGATATAAATACTTAAAAGCTAAATCTTCTAGCTCCCATTTTAAAGAATATATACCTAAACGATTTGCAAGTGGTGCATATAAATCCATGGTTTCTTTAGCATTTGCAATTTGTCTATCTCTTTTTAAAAATTTTAGAGTTCTCATATTGTGAAGTCTATCTGCTAGTTTTATTAAGATAACCCTTATATCTTTTCCCATAGCAAGAAACATTTTTCTATAATTTTCTACTTGCTGTTCTTCTATTGTTGTATATCTTAGAGTACCAAGCTTTGTAACTCCTGCTACCATTTCTGATATAGATTCTCCAAACTCTCTTGTTAAATCCTCATTAGTTACTGGTGTATCCTCTACAATATCGTGAAGTAGAGCTGCACAAATGGTTTCATCATCTAATTCTAAATTTGACAAAATATAGGCAACATTTAGTGGATGAATAAGATATGGCTCTCCAGATTTTCTAAGTTGCCCTTTATGATATGAATTTGCAAAATTATAGGCTTTTAATATTAGTTCTGAATTAGAATTTTTATAATTCTTTTTTTGATTTTCAATTATATCTTCTATTGTCGCATTTTTTTCTTCTGACATAATTCATCTCCCCTTCAAGTCTTCAAGTATAATTTTATATATTGCAAACTTACTTAAGTACATAAAATTAAACTCTAATAAGACCTTCTTATATCCTTCATATTAAACTGAAGCATTTCTACCCCATTAAATACATTTGTTTCTAAAACGCCTAAAACATCTATTTTATCTCCAATTTTAAATTCTTCTGCATATTTTCCCATATTAAAACCAATAGAATTTAAAATATTGTTTCCGTCTTTTAAAGTAAGCTTTAAATGTTTTCCTTCAGATAAAGCTCTTATAGAATCTATTTTCAAATTTTTGTAAATAAATACAGGTAGTTTATTTGCCTCTCCAAAAGGTTCTAAAGCTTTTAGACTTTTTACAGTTTCAAAATTTACATCTTTTAAAGTAATTTCTTTATCTATATTTATAACTGATTCTATTTCCTCTGTATGAGCTTTTTCGGCAATTTCTTCAAATTTTTCGGCAAACTTTTTAAAGTTCTTTTTCTTTAAACTTAAACCAACAGCCATCTCATGTCCGCCATACTTTTCTAAATATTCACTTGACTTGCATAATGCACCATGTAAATCAAAACCCGGTATGCTTCTTCCAGAGCCTTTTCCTTCATCTCCTTCAAAGCAAATTAAGATACTTGGTTTAAAATAAAGCTCTGTAATTTTTGAAGCAACAATACCTATTACTCCATGATGCCAGTTTTCCGCTCCTAGTACAATAACATTATTTTTATCTAAATGATATTTTTCTATTTTGGAAATTGCTTCTTCAAAAATTCTCTTTTCTACTTCTTGTCTATCTCTATTATATTTATTTAAATTTTCTGTAATTCTTCCTGCCTCTACAATATTTTCTGTTAAAAATAAATTTAATGCTTCTTCTTCTTTTCCCATTCTTCCACAAGCATTTATTCTTGGAGCAATCCCAAAAGAAACAGTATTAGAATTGATTTCTTTATATCCGTGATGCTAAAAGTAATGCTTTAAGTCCTGGGTTTTTTGTCCTTTCTACTAGTTTTAAACCTAGTTTTGCAATTACTCTATTTTCATCTACAAGTGGAACTATATCAGAAATGGTTCCAACACATACAATATCCAAATATTTTAGATATTCTTTCTCTTCTATTTTTAATTTTTGGCTAATTGCTTGAATTAATTTAAAAACTACACCACATCCTGCTAAATTTTTAAAAGGATATTTATTATCTCTTCTTTTGCAGTCTACTACAGCAATTGCTTTTGGAAGAGTATCTAAAGGCTCGTGATGATCTGTTACTATTACTTCCATATTTTTTTCATAAGCATAAGCAATTTCTTCTATTCCAGATATACCACAGTCTACAGTTATAATAAGTGTATAGCCTTCTTTTGCTATTTTCTCTATTGCTTCCTTATTTAAACCATAACCCTCATCTAATCTATTTGGAATATAGTATCCTACTTCTAAGCCTCGCTCTTTTAAGAATTTTTTCAAAACAGTAATACTTGTAATTCCATCTACATCATAATCACCATATATAATTACTTTTTCTTTATTTTCTATCGCCTTTAGTATTCTACTCACAGCCTTTTCCATATCTGGCATTAATAGTGGATTATGAAAATCATTTCGTGTTGGATTTAAAAAAACATCAATTTCTTTTTTATCTATTATATTTCTATTTACTAAAATTGCTGCTAATAACTCTGATATATTATGCTCTTTTGCTATTTTTTGTACTAATTCCTCATCCTGCTGATAAAATTCCCACTTTCGATTCATTCCTTTCCTCCTATAATAACTAATTTGGTGTATATTATATAATAAAATTGTAAAATAAGCAATTATTTTCGAGAAAGTATAAGAAAAACCTGAGAAAAATTAAATAAATTTTCTCAGGTTTGCTCTAGAATCTTTTAGTTCTCATCAAAAATCTTTCTTAAAAGCTTCTTTATTCCATTATCATCATATATTCTATAATATTCTACATATATTTGCTTTATTTCTTCTGCTTTTTCTCTTAAATCTGGTTCTAATTCATTTAAAAGTTCCATATCACAATAATAGTAGACCTCCCATACTAAAGCCATCTTCTTATTTTTTGAAATATCTGTATTATAGTATATATCTATTAATGCTTTGCAATATTCTTTTTTTCCTTTTATATCGTTTATATTATCTTTTAATTCTTTTGCCTTATCTTCTCCATAGTATTTTTCTAATAATTTATAAGATGTGTTTGTGTATCTTTCAAAAGCTTCATCCATATCCATAAACCAAGTTCCTATATGTGTTCCTGCGTGAGCACCGCTATAAACCAAACCTGTATAAGAAACGCTTCTATCTAAAAATATCTTATGAAATTTTATTACTTTATATCCAAGTCCTAAATATTCTCTTGTTCCTCCATCTTGAAAAGGAGGAAGTCCTATACAAAATATTGGTCTTTTTTGATTTTGAGCTCTAATAAAATCTACTGAAAAAAATATTAACCAAACAATAACTATAATTACTAGAATTTTTACTTTTTTACTCTTTAGTTTCATTTATAAACTCCCTTATCTAAAGCACATCTTTAATTGCTTCTCCTATTATTTTATTAACATCAGCAATCATCACATTAAAACGCACTTCTTTATCAAAGTATTCTTTTACTTGCTCATTTTGTACTAATATTTTATATAGTTCTTGAAGTTTTGCCATTTTCTCGGCACTTTGCTTTTCTCCTTGCATAGCAAGTAATTGCTCTTCATAACGAATTTTTTCAAATTCATCTACTTTTTCTTTTAAATCTGGTGTTTTCATTATTTCTTGTTTTATTTCTTTATATTCTCTATATTCTTTACTTTCTTTAATTGCTCTTGCTAAGCCATTTGCTCTATCATATACTTCCATTTTGAATATCCTTTCTAATTTTAATTTTATATTAATAATAAATCATATAGTCTATTTCTGGGAATATATCATCTTTGTCAAATACTTCTAACAAATATCTTGCATCTATTTTGTCTTTCTTTATTTGATAATATAATTTAGTAAATCTTCCTATACGCTCTTTTATAGCTTTATGTGCATATTCTACCATAGTACCATTTGTAATAATAAATAGCCAATCACTACTTTGAGCTAAAAGTAATTCTCTTGCACATTGATTTAAAGCTTGTCTTCTTAAAGTATCTCCTTCATTTGGATATAAATGAGCAAGCTCGCACATTCTATCTCCTGCTTTATGTAAATGTCTATGAGCATAATCATTACTTGGGTTTAGCCAAACTTCATTATAGCCATTTGCCCCCCAGCTTGATCTGCAAGGAGATGCCACTTGAATATTTGGATATCTATCTATATATTCACTTGGTGTAATAAGCTCAAAATTACACTCATCATAATATATCTTTTTAAACAATATGTATAACCAATATGGACCTTCATACCACCAATGACCATAAAGCTCTGCATCATATGGGCAAGTAATTATTGGAGGAACATTCATAAAACTAGATAAATGCTCTATCTGCTTAGTTCTGCAATCCATAAAATGTCCTGCTTGCTTTTCTGCAGAATCTTTAGCCCACCTAATATTATAATAATCTTTTTGCTCAGTTTTTCCAGTAATACGATAATATTTAATTCCAGTATTTACTCTAACTCCATTATGTGCAATATATGGCTTTATATATTCGTAATCTGCTTCATAGCCTATATCTCTATAAAATTCTCTATAATTAAAATCTCCCGGATAACCACTTATAGAGCTCCAAACTTGTCTTGAAGATTCAATATCTCTTGCAAATGCTACCACATTATTTGGAGAAACTATTGGTGCATAAGTTCCATAAATAGGTGTTGGATCTGCATATAAAACTCCATGTGATTCTGTAATAATATACTCTATTCCAAATTCTCTTAAATACTTATCTGCTTCTGGAACATATCCACATTCTGGAAGCCATATTCCTCTAGGTTTTCTTCCAAAGAATTTTTCATAAGTTTGCACACCAACAGCAATTTGAGCACGCACTGTTTTCTCATTTACATATAGTATTGGGAAAAAGCCATGTGTTGCACCACAGGTTATAATTTCAAGTACACCTATATCTTGAAAATGTTTAAAACCTGTAATTATATTGCATTTATATACATCTCTAAAAATATGCAAATCATTTGAGTATCTGTCTAAATAATATTTAGATAGGCTATTTAATCTTGCATCATAAGAAGTTCTTTTTACTTCTTTTTCACAAAGTTCAATATGTTTTTTTAAGTATTTTATATATCTTTCTTGAAGTAAAGCATTGTCTAACATATTTAAAAGTGGAGGTGTCATAGTCATTGTAATTCTAAAATCTACTTTTTCCTCTACTAATTTTTGAAAGTTTAATAATAGTGGTATATAAGTTTCTGAAATTGCTTCAAATAGCCACTCTTCTTCTAAATAATCCTCACTTTCTGGGTGATGAATATATGGTAAATGAGCATGTAATATAAAACTTACATAGCCCTTTATATCTTTTTTCATTTAATTCTCCTTTTTCTGCTTTATTTAAATAGCTTCAAAAGCAAAAGGCGATTGCTAAATCGCATCGCCCTTTTCTTCATTTTATTTAAATGATGATGAGCTCATTGAAGATGGATTTAATAGGTCTAATAGGCTTTCGTCTTCCATTTCTTTTTTATAAATTTCTTTATATACTTCATAAATATTGTATATTTTTCCCATTTTTTTAGCGAATTCTAAATTGCTAATATCTACTACACTTTCTTTGTAATCCTTAACATTTCTATACACTACATAAGGTTTCAAATTTTCAAACAAAATATGATCATTTGGAACTTCTAGAGTATTTGAAGTAGTTATTGGTAAATAGTCATTTTGTAAAATAATATTTTCATCTTTGACCTGCTTTCTATTTATTGTAACTAATCTAGCTTGGTCTTTAAATTTTCTACCTAACTGAATTGTATATTTAGATTTAGAATCATTTATATCTAAATACCAACTATTTGCAAAATCATTTATAGGTACTTCAAAAGTATAGTTTCTATCTTCATTATGAATTAGTAAAACAGGATAAGTATCATTAAAGAAATTTTCACCAAAAGCTTTTATATATCTTTCTCTATCACTATCTGCAACATCCCAATAAACAAATAATCTCTTTGGAGTTTGTGCTAAGATTTTTACCACTGTTTCGTTATATCTATAAGGTAAATCATAGTACTCCATAGTATATGTATTTTTCTTTTCTTTAGCTATTTCTTTATTTTCTTTTTTCTCAAGCTCTTTAGCAGCTTTTTCTTTCTGTTCTATTTTTTCTTTTTTAGCTTCTTCTTGAAGTTCTACTATTTTTTTAAGGAAACTTTTAATCTTAGAAATAATTGCAGATTCTTTTGGCTTAATTTCTTCAGCATCTATTTTTTTCTTTTCTTCTACTTTTTTTGTAGATTCTTCAGACTTTTTCTCTGCTTTTCCTGGAGCTAGATTTGACTTACTTTTTGCTTTAGAAGTAGTAGCTTTTGTAGTAGTCTTTTCTGTAGATTTTTTAGTAGAAGTACTATTTGCTGTTTTTTTAGTAGTACTTGCTGTAGTTTTCTTAGCTAAGCTATTAGTAGCTTTTCCTTTTTCAGTAGGAACTTTATTTACTGCTACATTTTTCTTGGCTGTTTTGCTATTTGTACTTGATTTCTTTGTACCTTGTACATTAGTAATCTCTTTAGCTTCTTCTACATTTTTTTCTTTTGTACTAGAAGTTTTTCTAGCTGTTTTCTTTTCTTCATCTACCTTTGCTATAGGCTTTTTAGTAGTTTTTGAGCTAGTAGTTTTTGAGCTAGTAGCTTTTGCTTCTTTAGTAGAAGTTTTACTTGACTCTGAAGCTTTTTTAGGAGCTATACTTGTTTTTTTAGTAGGTGTGCTTACTGCTTCTTTCTCCTTATCTTTTAAGTTTTCCATTCTGCTATTTTTCTCAGGCATTTTGTTTCCTCCTTAGTATATTAATTCATTTTTTTTAATCCCTTTATAATAATAATATAGTATATCAAAATTAAAATAATTACAAGTAGAATTTTAAATTTTTTTATGTTTTTTTGTCAAGTTTTATTTTTTGTTCTAATAGCAAAAATCTTGTTGTATGAATGGTTTTGAAACCTTATTGTTACCCTCTTGAAATACTATTGTAATAAAAAATACTTTTATTTAATTTTTTTTATTTTTTTGTCAAAAAATGGTTTACTTTTTTGAAATTATTATATACAATAAGTACCAATAGAAATAATATAAATTTACAAAAGAATTTTGAAAGGAGTAAAAAGCAAATGAAGATTTTGATGCTATCATGGGAATATCCACCAAGAGTCGTAGGAGGAATTGCTAGAGTAGTTCACGACCTATCTCATAGATTAATTAAAGATGGTCATGATGTAACAGTTGTTACCTACAGAGATGGAAATGTGCCTTACGAAGAAAACGATAATGGAGTTAAAGTTTATAGAGTTGACAACTTTATGATTCAACCAAATAATTTTATAGATTGGATTATGCAACTAAACTTTAATATGGTAGCAAAATCAGGTGAAATCATTGCAAAAGAAGGAAACTTTGATGTAATTCACGCTCACGATTGGTTAGTTGCCTATGCTGCAAAAACTTTAAAATATGCTTATAATACTCCTATTGTTTCTACAATTCACGCAACTGAAGCTGGAAGAAATAGTGGTATTAGAGGAGAACAACAAAAATACATTAACGATACTGAATGGATGCTAACTTATGAATCTTCAGAAGTTATTGTAAATAGTAATTATATGAAAAATGAATTACAAAGATTATTTGGACTTCCTTTTGAAAAAATAAATGTTGTTCCTAATGGTGTTGATTTAACTATCTTCGATAATGTAGAAAAAGATTATGATTTTAGAAGACAATATGCTATGGATAATGAAAAAATTATTCTTTTCGTTGGAAGATTAGTTTATGAAAAAGGTGTTCAACATTTAATTGGTGCAATGCCAAAAATTTTAAATAATTATCATGATGCTAAATTAATAATTGCCGGAAAAGGTCCTATGCTTGATGAACTTCGTAATGAAGTAAATTCTTTAGGTTTAGGAAACAAAGTATATTTCACAGGATATTTAAATTCAAAACAAGTCAAAAAAATGTATCGTGTAGCTGATATTGCCGTATTTCCTAGTACTTATGAGCCATTTGGAATCGTAGCTTTAGAGGCAATGCTTTCTGAAAATCCAGTAGTAGTTTCTGATATTGGAGGTTTGAACGAAATTGTAGAGCATGGAGTTAATGGTATGAAAAGCTATGCAGGAAATTCAAATTCTATAGCAGATTCAATTTTAACCTTATTGTTTGATCATAAATTATGTGATACTATAGTTAAAAATGCTAAACAAAAAGTAAAAGCTCAATATAATTGGCCAAAAATTGCTCAAGATACACATTTTACTTATCAAAAAGCTATTTGTGAAACTATGGCAGAACGCCAAGCAAAACAAATTGCTCAAGAACAAGCAGACAAAACTTCTCAAAAGAAAAATGGTACAGAAATTACAAATCTATTATCTTTCAAAAAACGCCAAGCTTTTGCATAAACTTTAAAATAAAAATAATACAAAAAGAGATTTTATTTAAAAATAAAATCTCTTTTTATATTTTCATAAAATATATTAAATATACAATTAATAAATGTATTGGATAAAATAAATAGAAAAATTTTTTCATACTTCTTCCCTTTTCTCCATTATACATATAAATAGGTATTAAAGAAAGCAATATAAATAGTATTTGCAAGTAAATTATATTATGGAAAAAATTCATTTTATAAATACTTGCATAATATGTTACTACTAAAGCAATACTTGCTGGTAAAATAATTGCTTGCTTATCTTTAAATATATAAAAAATATATATAAATAAAATTCCATACCAGCCATAATCTACTCTTACTATTTTGCCTAATATTGCAATTGCTAACATTACAGGTATAGAAATCCATTTATTTTTTATCTTATCGTAAGCTAATATTCCAACAAATCCAAAAACTAAAGTAAACATTATATTTAGCATTTTCCATTCATTTTTACCAATAATACTTCTAAATAACATAAAAGGTATTTGTGATATTAGTCCATATATAATTAATCTCTTTATATAATTTTTTTTGCTACTTGTATGAATATAGCCTTCAGTTAGTGCAAAAGCAAAAAGTGGATACGACATTCTTCCTAATAATTCCCACATAGTAAAACTTATCTCTGGAAAGGCATATCTTAAATGATCTAGTAGCATTGTAAATACTGCAATTAGTTTTATTGTAAATATACTCATATAATTCTTCTTTCGTTCTTAATTTTCACATACATAATATTAATACATTTTGTTTAATATGTCTAGTACTAATTTTATTCTATACAGTTAAATTTAAATAGTTATATACTGAAAGCTCTGTAATATAGTCTAATAACTTTATATATTCTTTTAATCTAAATCTTACAAAACCTTCTAAAATCATAGATTTATTTTCTTCAAAGTATTCATATATTAGAGTAGCTAAAATATCTTTTTTACTATCTACTGTACAATCTGGAGAATTTATTATTTTTTTAGTAATTCTTACTATCGCTTCCTGTTCTTCTTCTTCTAAATAAAAATAATTTTCTATGATAATATTTTTAATAAATTTTTCTTGATAATATTTCTCTATTAGATTTGCTATTTTTTCAGATACTACTTTTAAAAATAAATTTTCATCTGTCCCTGTATAATGAATTATTACATTTTGAAAAATTTTAAACTTATAACTTGATAAATATACATTATTTAACAATATTTTATCACATTCGTTTAGTAAATAATCAATTTTTCCTAAGTCATTTGTTTTTATACATATTGATTTCATAGACTTTTCTCCTCCCACAAATTTATTATTTACTAAAACCTTAATATTATCATATTCTTCTCTGTTTAATTTGTAGCAAGTACAAAAAGCAAAAAAATAAAGCTCTAGGATTTATTCTAGAGCTCTATTCATATTAATAATTTTCTGCTTTTACTTCAAAGAAAGATTGTGGATGGCTACAAACTGGGCATACTTCAGGAGCTGTTTTTCCAATTACAATATGTCCGCAGTTTCTACATTTCCAAATAGCTTCTCCATCTTTGCTAAATACTAATTTTTCTTCAACATTTGATAATAGTTTTCTATATCTTTCTTCGTGCTCTTTTTCAATTTTTCCTACTGCTTCAAATAGATAAGCAATTTTATCAAATCCTTCTTCTTTAGCTTCTTTTGCCATTCTATCGTACATATCTGTCCATTCATAGTTTTCACCGGCAGCTGCATCAGATAAGTTAGTTTCTGTTGTAGGGATATCTCCATCATGTAAAAGTTTAAACCATAATTTTGCATGTTCTTTTTCGTTTTCAGCTGTTTCTAAAAAAATTGCAGCTATTTGCTCATATCCTTCTTTTTTAGCTTTACTAGCATAATAAGTATATTTATTTCTAGCTTGAGATTCTCCAGCAAAAGCATCCATTAAGTTTTTCTCTGTTTTTGATCCTTTTAATTCCATTTTAATTCCTCCTTAAATTTAATATAAAAATAGGAATTATTCCCATTTTGCATATATATTATATGATTAAACTTAAAAAAAATCAATAGATTTATTTAATTAATTGACTATTCGTTTTTTTATTACATTTCCCATTATCTAGTAATTTTTTAAAATTATATTCTTATTTCAAACTGTAATTACATTGCATTATTTATGCTAGTAGCTAAAACTTCTGTCATGCTATCTATTAGACTATCTATTTCTTTTGGAGTAACTATAAAATTTAATTCTGTTGGAAGTAAAGCTTCTCTAATTAGTTCATACTTATTATCTTCTCTTAAAACTTCTACATCTTTGTTTCCTTTTTCCTTTAGCTTTTCTATCCATAATTCAATTCCATCTTCTGTTATTGTTGCAACATCAACAACTGTTGGTATTCCTAATGCTATTACAGGAATTCCCAATGTAGATTTTGTAAGCTCTAGCCTTGCATTTCCTACTCCACCTCCCGGTACTATTCCTGTATCTGATAGCTGTATAGATTTACTAATTCTATTTATACTTCTAGAACATAAACTATCTATTACTAAAACTAGTTTCGGTTTTATAGTATCTACAATACCTTTTACAAATTCTAAAGTCTCAATTCCTGTAGTTCCAAGTACACCTGGAGATATGGCACTGACTGTTCTAGCATTTTTATCTATATATTGTGGTAAATATTTTTTTATATGTCTAGTTATTTCTATCTTTTTTACTACTTTTGAACCTAAAGAATCTGGTGTTGAATATAAATTTCCAAGTCCTACTACTAATATATCATCTTGTTTACTTATGTGTTTATCAATTATTTTTTCTATTTCATCACTTATTAAATTTGAAATATTTTCAAACTCCTTTTCTGTTATATTATTTATTTTTTTTACATCAATAGTTATATAATTTCCTATTTTTTTGTTTAATGCCTCTTCTCCTTCTTGACTTGTTATTTCTACTCTTGTAATTTTATTTTCTTCCTTAGTTTCTACCTCACATAAAACTCCTGGTATTTCCTCTTCAAGCTTATTTGCTTTTTTGTAAATATCTCTTCTTTCTAAAGCTAAATCTGTACGAAAAAACATATTTTTAAAACTCCTTTTATTTTTTATTTTGTTCAAAAATATTATTTTTATTACGAAAAAAATCGCTGAAATTTCAGCGATTTAATATTACAACTTCACTATTCTGGAAATCTTTATTTGCACTTAATAAATTTATAGAAACATAAACATAAAAACCTTCATTTTCATAAACTTCATCTTTTACATAAGTAGCGCCTTCGAAATAGTATTTTTCATATAGTTTTCCAGTTTCTACTCTATTTATTAGACTAGCATAAGAAGAACTTGAAAAACTAGAAATTATAAGTATTTCCGGAAGATTATCTTTCATTTCCTCTATACTCATATATTCTGGTTCGTCTTCTCTCCAAGAATAAAAGCCCTTATTATTCTTTTTGTTTGCAAATATATTTTTTTCAAAATATGGTTCTATTGCTGTTGCACTATAACCAATACCGTAGATATTTTTATCTTGATAATTATTGTTATTTATAAATCTTACTATATCTTTGCAAGCTGAGTACTGTCTTGTTAAATCGTAAATTGCTGTATTTACAGAATATATTATTTGCACTGCGCACACTAATAGAAAAATTATTTGTATCAGTCTATCTTCTTTTAGCTTATTGTGTACAATAAGAATAAATAATATTATTTCAAATATTATACCGATATGCCATTTATTGCAGTAAAATAATGCTAAAAATAAGTATACAGGTAATATAAGTAAAATTGCTTCAAAAAATCTTTTATCTCTAAAATAGCCCACAAATAAAACTATTACTGCTACTATAGAAGTTCCAAGACACATTAGAATATTTTTATCATTTGTTATTAAACTATCTGACAAAATAGTAATAATATATTTCCATTTTCTATATTCTATATTTTTAAATTCTACGTGATCTGCTGGTGTTCTAACATAATAGGCTGTAACTAAAAATAGAGAAAATAATACAAATATTATTATCCAATTCTTTATTAGTAATTTCAATCTTATAGAATCTTTTTTCTTAATATAGTTATAAGTTAATTTTAAAACTTGCAGTCCATATATAAAAGATATAGTTGCAGCTAAAATACAAGTATGTGCAGATATGCTAAGTAAAATTGCTATACCTATACCAAAAAGAATTGGCTTTTCTGTTTTTTTATTGTATATTGTTGCCAAATACATTAATGTTGGAAAAAGCAAACAATAGCTTCTTGCCACTATAGAGTATTGGTAAAAAATATAATAAGTAAATGGTATAGTTATTTTAAAAATTAATGGAATCTTGGTTTTAAATTCTAGTATTGCAACTCCTATAGCAGAAAAAAGAATTGGTATTACATAATAATATTCGTACTTCCATCCTATTGCAATAAATGCTTTTAAAATAAGGTGCCATAAAGCAGGACTTCCTTCATATCCCATATAATTTTGTAATAGCTCTGGTATAGTAGTATCTCTTGCTAAGAGCCATGCTTGTGCTTCATCTGCCCAAGGCTCGTGTTTATCTCCAATAAATAATGTTAGATAAATAAAGGATATTAGAGTAAATAATTCTAATATCCCTATTAATATCTTTTTACCCTTCTTCATCTTTTGCTCCGAATTCTAAATATTTACACAAAAAGCGGACCTTAAGTAAAAAGCGTTAAAGTCCGCAAATATAATTACTTTTTATTCTTCCCAGTTATGAAATACTTCTAGTACATCATCTAATTCTTCTAGATTGTCTATTAATCTTTGCATTTTTTCTGCTGATTTTTCGTCTAAAGAAACATATGTACTAGGAATCATTTGAACTCCTGCTTCTAAAAATTTAATTCCATTTTGCTCTAATTTCTCCATAACTGATGTAAAATCTGCTGGGGCTGTTGTAATTTGGTATACTTCTTCTTCACTAGAAAAATCTTCTGCTCCACTATCTATTGCAAGAAGCATTAAGTCGTCTTCACTTAAAGGACAATCTTCTTTTTCTATTACTATAACTCCCTTTTTATCAAACATATATGAAACACAGCCTGTTGTTCCTAAATTTCCACCTGCTTTATCGAAAATATGTCTAACATCAGCTGCAGTTCTATTTTTGTTATTTGTTGAAGCATTTACTATTACAGCTACACCATTTGTTCCATAACCTTCATAAGTAATTTCTTCATATGTCTCGTTGCTTCCCTCACCAGAAGCCTTTTTAATTGCATTATTAATAGTATCGTTTGGCATATTATTAGCCTTACATTTTGCAATAACATCTTTTAGTTTTGAATTTGCAGAAGGATCAGGCCCACCTTGTTTTACAGCTATTAATAATTCTCTTCCTAGTTTTGTAAATATTCTTCCTCTTGCAGCATCAGCTTTTCCTTTTTTGGCTTGAATATTGTGCCATTTTGAATGTCCTGACATCTTTTTTTCCTCCTTCTTTTCTTTTTATTAAATACCGTAAATATTTTAACATAATTTTTTTAGTTTGTGTAGCTTTTTTAGTAATTTTTTCTTTTCCATATATTTTTTATAAAATTCTAACTTTCTCATATCTATTTATTTTGTATTTTTATTCACTTCTTAAAGCTATTACAGGATCTTCTTTTGCTGCTTTTCTAGATGGAATAATTCCTCCTATTAAGGTTAAAATTATACTTAATACTATTAAAATTATTCCTGCCTCTACCGGTAAAACTGCTCTAACATTTGCTCCATTTGAAATCATATAAATAATTTTATTTGCTGGAATTAGTAAAAGAAGTGTAACTCCAACACCTATTATTCCAGCTAAAGCTCCAATAATAATTGTTTCTGCATTAAATACTTGCGATACATTGTGCTTAGAAGCTCCCATTGCTCTTAAAATTCCAATTTCTTTTTTTCTTTCTAATACACTAATATAGGTAATAACTCCTATCATAATAGAAGAAACTACCAAAGATATTGCAACGAAAGCTATAAGTACATAGCTAATAGTATTAACAATTGTAGTTACAGAACTCATTAAAGTTCCTACCATATCTGTAAAAGATATAACTTTATCTTCCTCTCCTGCCTCTTCCATTTGTGTATTATATTCGTTTAATAAATTTGTAATTGATTTATTTCCTTCAAAATCTTTTGGATAAATACTAATAGCACTTGGGCTATCTAAGTCTGCATAATTTAGAGTTTTTAAGTTACTGTCGTAGGTAACTTCTTCTTTTGGCATAAGAGAATTAAATAGTTCTGCTAGTTCCTCTTCATCCATTTTCATATGAAAAGCTCCTAAAAAAGCATTTTCATCTATGCTAATTGCAGATGTTATAGATTTACTTAAAGCTCCTATACTAGATTGTACTTCTTTTTGTAAAGTTTTACTCATTGAGCTCATAACATTTTGCATATATTTTTCCATGATGTCTGATATCTGTTTTTCAATATTTTGAGATTGTATTATCTCTGATACATTATTTGTTATAACATTTTTAGCTTCTTCAGATTTTAAATACTCTGTTAAATATTTTTCTAAATCTTCTGCTGATACTAGCTCATTCTCTTCCACATATTTTTCATAGCCTACTAGCACTTCTTTCATTAGACTTTCTATTTGTTCTTCTGTAATTGTTAAACTGCCATTTTCTTTAATAAATTCTTCTATTTTTTTATTTACTAAATCACTAACTTCTTTTGAATGCAAATAATCTGATAATTGTTTTCCAATTTCTGAAAAATCAATTTCTGGATTTTTCTGCATATATGTTTCAAAACCTTTTAAGAAATCCTCCATTATTCCCTTTATATCTTCACTAGTCATAGAAAATTCAATATTGTTTAATATTTCATCTATATTAATAGCTGGTAAAGAATTTTGGGTAAATGCGCTATTTAATCCCGAAAAATCCACTTTTATTTTAGATTGATCTATTTTAAAAGCTGATTGAATAGCTTTTGTATCTATATCTATTAAAGAATTCATATCAAAATTATTTTCTTCTTCTGTATCGTTAAAATTTTTACCTGTAAATACATTAACCTCTGGATTCGCTAACTGATCTTGTACAATTTTACTATTCTTAGCATTTTCGATAACATGGTCTGTTAGGCTTGCTGGATAATATATTCCAGACATTAGCATACTGCTAGAAGCTCCTTCTTTTGGTTTAACTATTCCTACTATTTTTAAATCTTCACCATTTTGTACAAGATTTTTCATATATTCTGTATTTTCTCTTTTATCTCTCCAAACCTTATATTCTGTATCATACTCATAACAATCACTACTATTTATTAATTTAAAGCTTTTCCCTAAAATTTCTTCAAATGAATAAGAACCTAAATTTTCTAAGCTTTCTACTTCTTCTCCGTTAGAGAATTTACTAACTAGATTATCTAATTCACTATAATCTCTTAAACCTAAAGTATATAGCAAAAAGTCACTAATATTTCCCTTAGATGATAATACCAAAACACATTCATTATAATTTGTAGGCCAATTTCCTGCTTTTATTTCATATTGGTCTTCATACAAGTTTTTATCTTTTGGCATCTGAAAAAATACATCTGTGCTCATCATACTAGACATCATACTATTATTAGACATTCCAGAGCCTATACCTAAACTACTAAAAGTAATATCTGGGTTAAGCTGTCTTAAATTATTTGTGTCTGCACTATATATTAAAGGTGTAACATCATAAGAATATTCTATGTTTTTTGCATATTCATTGATATTGCAATTTTCACTTTCTAAATATTCTTTTAAAGCTTTTAAATCATTAGAGCCTATTGTTGAAAACATATTACTAATTTGTTTACTTACATTAATATCTCCTTTTTCCTCTTCCGCATTATTGTCGTTTGTGTTTACTAGCATAGAAGATAAATCTACTCCAGAACTTTGAATTTGAAGTGGATATTCTGATAGAGTATCTCTTTCTACCGATTTTATATAATTATTTACTCCATTTGATAAAGATAGTATAAGTGCTATACCTATAATACCTATTGAACCTGCAAATGCTGTTAATATTGTTCTTCCTTTTTTAGTCCTTAAATTATTGAAACTAAGAGATAAAGAAGTAAGAAAAGACATTGATGTTTTTCCTAAGTTCTTATGCTTTGGTTTTTCCATTTCTTTTTCTTCAACTTTAAATGGATTTGTATCTGAGCAAATTTTTCCGTCTCTAATTTTTACAATACGAGTTGCATATTTTTCTGCAAGTTCTGGGTTGTGTGTTACCATTACTACTAAACGATCTTTTGCGACTTCTTTTAAAAGTTCCATAACTTGAACGCTTGTATCACTATCTAAAGCTCCTGTTGGCTCATCTGCTAAAACTATGTCTGGATTATTTACCAAAGCTCTAGCTATTGCAACCCTTTGCATCTGCCCACCAGATAACTGATTTGGTTTTTTGTGTAGTTGATCTCCTAATCCTACTTGTTTTAATGCTTCTATTGCTTTTTGCTTACGCTTTTTTCTTGATACACCAGAAATTGTTAAAGCTAGTTCTACATTTGCTAGTATAGTTTGGTGAGGTATTAAATTATAGCTTTGAAAAACAAAGCCTATTGTATGGTTACGATAAGAATCCCAATCTCTATCTTTATAATTTTTAGTAGAAATATTGTTTATAATTAAATCTCCTTTATCGTACTTATCTACTCCTCCTATGATATTTAAAAAAGTAGTTTTACCATAT
>CALXPP010000021.1 GCA_944390345.1 uncultured Clostridia bacterium | reverse complement strand
ACAGAGGAAGCAGATAATGGAGAAGTAGATAAATTATTTACAGGACTAGAAGGAGCAAATTTAAGTAATCTACAATACTTTGGAATATTTGGGGTGGATCAGAGAAATTATTATTATGCAAGTGAGTCTTATTCAACATATTCAAGTGATGTAACAAATATAAACGGATTTAGTAAGTTAGGAGAAAGCACTAAGAAAGCAATAAAATACTTATATTTGAATAATAATAGGATAGAAGATCTTAGCAGTATAGCAGAATGTGAAAATCTAGAGCTATTAAGAGTTGAAGGAAATCTAGAAACAAGTTTAAATTATATATCAAGTATGAATAAATTAATATATTTAACGGTAGCAAATATGAAATTAAATGATATAAGTGTATTTGCAAGTGATAGTTTTTCAAGATTAGATTATTTAAATATAAAAGATAATAAAGAATTAGAAGATTGTAGCCCTTTAAAAAATATTAATAGCTTAAGATATTTATATTTAGCAGGATGTTCAAATTTAGATGTAGTAAAAGTAGAGGAAATAGCAGATTTTTATAATGCAATTGCTAGTAAAAATATAGATTCTAAATATAGTGATTATCTACAAGGAAGTACAAAAAGAGTATATGATAATAAGAATTTAGCAGATACATCAGAGCCAATATTAGCATTAAAAAATATGAGTGTAGAAAACAAACTGAAGATAAAACAAATATCATTGGTAAATAATTCGCAATTAACAGATAATTGTTTAAATGAAATACTAGGAAGTGGATTTACAAATTTAGAATCATTAGATGTAAGAGGTTGTACGGGATTAAAAAATCTAGATTTCTTAGAAGGTTTACCAAATTTGAAAGAATTATTAATAGATGATACAGGTATAGTCGGAGAAGAAGTAGAAGAAATAGATAATAATTGCAGTAAAATAGGAACAATAAGTATAAATACAGAAGTTGACTTAACCAAAATGCAAAAAACAATTTCAGGATTATATTCAAATAGAGTTGGTAATTATAAGAAACTTAATAGAAGTGGTGGTTTTGTAATATCAGAAAATTTAGTGAAACAATTAGAACAATGCACTCAAATTACGAGTCTTGAAGTTTATGGAGTACCAAACATTGAAGAAACTATTGATTTAAGCGGATGTATAAAATTAGAAAAAATAGATATAACAGAAAATACTATAAAGTTTATTTTACCAAAGGGCTTAAAGGTTTTAAGAGGACAAAACTATACCATACCAAATATAGATTTATGTATTAATACAATAGAAACTATACAGCAAAACCAAATGAGAGAAGCTACTACTGTAGAAGATTTTACAGAAATGTGTAAAAAACTAAGCAATAGTACATCATTAAAGACTATGAGTTTTACACCTTTTATGGATTTTGATTTTAGTGGACTAAAATATTTAAGTGGAAGTAATATTAATACAATTGCTATTACAAGAAATCCTGCTTGGTTTGGAACATTTACAAATATGAAAAATGTAGATTTAAGAAAACCATCAGACTATATAGAAGGCACACCACATTTTAATAATTTAAAGCATTTAACTTTAGAATATACAACAATAGAAAGTATGGAAAACTTTAAAGATTGTACAGCATTAGAAAATATAAGTATTACAAATAGTAAAATAAACGATATATCTGCATTAGCAAATATGCCAAATTTAAAAACTATAAACTTTTCAAATAACAATATAGTAAATTTGGAGCCTATACAAAATTTAAATAATTTATCTACTTTAACTTTAACAAATAATAGTATTTATAACACATATATAAATATAGATAATTTATCAATACTATCAAATTTAAATAAAAATCATTCATTAAAAACATTATATTTAAAAGGAAACAATATAGATGATTATACTCAGCTAGATGGATTAAGCTGGACATCAAAAGATTGGTAAAAACAGGAGGAGAATATGAATAATAAGAAAATTATAATATTACTAATAATTATAGTATTGATAATAGCAGGTATAATTGCAATTAATGTAAACAATAATAAAAATGAATCAGATAGTAATGCAGGAGAAGGAAATGTAGTAAAGAATGAACAAACAGAGATGTATGAAGTATACGATGCAAATGGAAAATTAGTAACAACCTTAGAAGATGAAAGTATGAAAGAAATATATGAGAGTAATCCATATTTTGATCCAGATCCTACAAATTAATAAAAAGCTTTGATTAATACTCAGGGCTAGATAATACAACCCAAAGTAACTAGAAATATTTATTTTTAGTTACTTTTTATTTTACTATATATTCTACGATGTGTTTTTTAGCAGATATTTCTAAAAACAAAACATAAAATATAGCAATTTAATTAATATATATGTTATAATAAAAAAATAGATTGAAAGGAATAAATTCATATGGCTTTTTTGGGGAGAGGGAATGGACCATCTTTAGGAAACAATAATTCTAATAGGACGGGTAATTTTCACAGAATACCGTTTTTTTATAGAAGATATTATTATATTCCACTAGATAATACTTATGTATTAATGCAAATGATTGTCACCTTTATTATATTAATAGTTGGAGTAATAACATTTTTAGTAACATATAAATCTGATATTGTTGATCCTATAGAAAGTACAAAAAAATTATTCATAAATGCACATTTAATAGTAATAGCAATCTTTTTAATATTTACTATAATAATTAATTTATTTTCAAAAAAGGAAGCTGATTTAATAAGAAGATTAGTGTTATTAGCTTTAATTTCTATTTCAACAATGATTCTATTTTGGGGTGTGAAATTAGATTTAGATCTAACATACACTAAAGCTAAGTTTGAAGAGATTTATACAGAGGCAAATACTACAGAAACTACTGATGAAAGATCAAAGATAGATATTGGATTAGCTGGTGTAAGTATAAAAACAGAGCAAGAATACTATATAGATGAATGTATGAAATTATATAATATTTTTAAAGTAAAAAGTTATGGAACCTTGGGAATACATCTTTTGCTTAATATATTACTAGTTTATCAAATATTAAAGATTAAGAAAATTCAAAATAAAAAGAAAAGATTAAATAAGGATGACTTAATATTATACGATGAAGAACAAAACATTAAAATTTAAAAATATAAAGAGGTAAAAATGATAGATAAGGAAGAAGAATTTGTTAAAAATGTTAATATAGATAAAGCAAAAAATCAAACAAACTTGCCTATACTTTTAATTAGTATAAGTATATTAACTTATGTAATACCACTTTTTTGGGGAGAGTTCGATTTTGGTATAATTTTTGAAATAGCATCTTTAGTAATCTTATTAATCGCAAGAAATTTTATGTCATCATATAATGAAATTTGGTCAAAGAGATTTGTTGTTTGTGCAATTTTTTTAATAGTATGGATTCTGGTATATGATATTTTATTCCTATTTTCATATATGGAAAGTATATATGATTTGTTTATTATAAGTTATATTTATATTTTTAGAGAGATGATTTTAATTCTATATGTAATTATGTTATTTAGAGTTAACAGAAGTTTATCTAAAGCAGATAATCCAGCTAAATACAAAGAAAGTACAGATTGGTTTTATGAACAGTATGAAAAAAATAGAAAACAAAAGCATTAAGTTTACATTTCGTAAGCTAAATGCTTTTGTTTAATTAATATTAAATTTAATTTTTTTTAAAAACTATTTTAAATTTATAATTTCTTCTTCTGTAAGTTCTGTTAATTCAATAATTTCGTTAATAGGCATACCTTTTTTTAGCATCTTTTTTGCAATTTCTATTTGTTTTTCTTTTTTTCCTTTGTCAATACCTTGTCTAATTCCTTCTTCTTTACCTGTATTGAATCCATAGTTTTCAATCGCTTTTTTATCTCTTATCTCTTTCATTCTGTATTCCGCAAGTTCTTGTTCATATTTGCTTTTCTTAATTTCATCTAGTTGTTTTTTTGCTTCTTTTACATCAACATTCTCCATATCTCTTTCCTCCAATAATGATGGCTCTTTTATAAATTTTAGCCAACTTATTAAATCTTTACTATCTTTATTATAATCTTTTTTGAATAATTTTTCTACTAGTTTTAGAGAAATAATATGTATTTCAAGAACATCCGTTAAAATATATTGTGAAAGTGTTTCTTCTCGAATTTGCCATTTAGTATGGAATTTGGAGATATTTTTTAGATTCTCAAACTTTTTAAAATCAAAGTCAGCAATAAGAATAACAATAGATTTTTGCAAAGCATTATAGGAATCACCAGAATTAATTGTTTTAGAATATAACTTAGACCAATAAAAAAGTAGTCTTTTAGGAATATTATCAAAAGGAATTACTTGAATTTCAATATCGCAAGGAATTTTATTTTCTAAAATAACTTTAATATCAAGTATACCAAGTTTATCACTTGCTAAATCTTTTTCTAATATAGTGTTTCCCTCTAAAGAAATAGAATTGATATTAGTTTTTAGGATAGCTTCAAGTAAGCTTTTAGTAATTTTTTCATTACCTACATAACCAAAAATACGCTTAAAGATATAGTCGTTAGTAGGCACCATAAATTCATCAATATTTTTATTTTTTATAAACACCACTTCCTAACTTTATAAAATTTTAAATTTTGGAAAATTTTAGACGAATTGTCTAATTGATAAAAATTTAATAAATAAATTAGATTAAATAAAACTGTATTTATAATAACAGGGTAGAATAGAAATGTCAAGTGAATTCTAGAAATAGTTATCGATATACTGATTTTACCTTTTTAGAAATAGTACAAAAGCCTTCTAGGCTAAGAGCAAACCACCAGTTTTACTGGTGGTTATGATTTGCAAATTTAATTAGTTTCCAATAGCTTTTTAATTTAAGTCATCTAGGAAACATAAATTTAATTAATAACAGGTATTCTTAAAATTTCTCCAACATAAATAAGATTAGGATTTTGAATATCATTTAAACTAACAAGTGTATTTATGGAAACATCATACTTTAAACTAATTCCAGAAAGAGTATCTCCACTTTTTACAATATAAAGTATATGGCTAGTATCTCTTACTGTATTTATATTGCTATTAGGAATATTAATTTTTTCTCCTACATAGATAAGGTTAGGATTTTCAATATTATTAATTTGAGCAAGATAAGTATAAGAAGTGTTATATTTTTCTGCTATCCTACTTAGAGTATCACCTGCTCGAACAATAACAAAATTTTCATTAACATTAGGAACAATATTATTTTCTATTTTTATAGTAGTATTATCACTTAAAAAAATATTGTCAGTAAAAAAATCTCTATCTACATTACCAGATATACCGCTAATTCTACCAGAATTTGTATATTGAAAACCAGTCCACTCTGTCCAATTGCCATTTCTTGGCTCATTTACTCCATATTCTGCTACCCAAATCGGATAATTATTTGCTAAAGAACGATTAAAAGTATTTTTACTATTAAAAGCATCACTGTAAATAATAGTCTCTTTACCGGTTAAATTTTGAACAGTCTCTAAAAAAGTAGCTGAAATAGAATTTATTTCGTCAACACTTAAATTTCCAAATTCTTCAAAATCCATAGCTAGTTTGCAGTCTGCAGTATAGTTATTTATGGAAGATGCAAAGAATTTAGCTTCTAAAATAGCTTCTTCATTAGATCTAGCTGTTAGAAAGTGATAAAAACCAATTTTTAAATCATTTGTTTTAGCACCATTGTAGTATTCTTCTAAGTAAGGATCTATATAGTCTGTGCCTTGTGTAGCTTTTATATATACTATAGAAATACCACTATTCTTTACTTCTTCAAAGTTTATATCTCCTTGCCATTCACTTATATCTATACCATTATATTGTACAGTAGAGGTTGGTCCAAAGGCAAAAAGTTGATTACATTGAAAAATAAGCAAAAGAAAAACAATACTGAAAATATAAAATTTATTTTTCATAAAAACCTCCTTAAAATATTATATGTAAGAAAAATAGATTTGAGATATTTTAATAAATATTCAAATAAAATTTTAGTAATGTTTAATTTTAAAAAATAAAGTAATAATATTAAAAATAATAATTAGTTACTTAAAAACTTTTACAAATTCTTGTAAATAAAAGATAAAATTGATATAATAAATAAAAATTATAATATACTATAATTTATATAATTGATGGTTATCTAAAATTATATAAGTTAATAGGGGGTAATGTATGGATATATTTATTAGTTATAGCTCAAAAGAATATAGTTCAGCAAAAAAAATAAAAGAATATTTAGATTCAAATGATATAAGTTGCTGGATGGCCCCTGATTCAATACCAGAAGGTTCAAATTACACTAAAGAAATACCGATGGTAATTTATAAAGCAAAGGCTTTTTTAATACTTTTGTCAGAAAATTCACAGAACTCACCTTGGGTAGATAGAGAATTAGAAGTTGCAATAAAATCTAATAAACCAATAATTGCTTATGCAGAAAAAAAAGTAAAATTAATAAATAATTTTACATTTAATATTAAAGAAGACAGCATTATAAAAGCATATAATGAAGAAAATCCACTTGATTTATTAATAAAAACTATAAATGAGGATTTACTAGATGAGTCAGAAGAAAAAAATCAAGAAAATCAAGACAATAAAAGAGACGGAAAAGGAAAAATGACTTTTCCAGATGGTAGAGTTTATGAAGGAGAATGGAAAAATAGAGAAATAAATGGATATGGCATAATGAGATATCCAGATGGAGTAATATATGAAGGTGAATGGTTAGACGAGAAATTTGAGGGGCATGGAAAAATAGTTACTCCACAAGGAATTACTTTTGAAGGTGAATGGACCAATAATCATAAAGTAGGTCATTTTAAAGAAACTAATTCTAAGGGACAAACTTTTTATTTAGAGTGTTCTTATGACCATGAAGCTAATATAGGAACAGAACTATATCAAACAGATGTATATTATGAAGGAAGTATGAAAAATGGCTTAAGGAATGGAAAAGGAAAATTCTACGAAAAAGGTGGAAGATATTATGAAGGAGATTGGGTAAATGGATTAAAGCACGGGAAAGGTCGAGAAAATTACGAAAATGGAACTTACTACGAAGGTGAATGGAAGTATGGTCTAAGAGATGGAAAAGGAAAAGAAACTTATTTAGATGGTAGTAGATATGAAGGCGAATGGAAAGAAGATAAAAAATGTGGACAAGGTACATTATATAATTATATGGGACTTACAGTATATAAAGGACTTTGGGAAAATGATAAAAAATTAGGAAAAATAAAAAGTTTCTTTAAGAGATTAAAAGAAATATTTTGGTCATAGTAGAATATAACTCAAGAGGATATAGAAAATGCTATAATGACTGGAGAAATAATTGAACAATATGATGATTCTTATCCATATCCTAGTTGTTTAATATATGGTATTAAATTAGAAGGAAAGATAATACATATAGTTTGTGGTAGTAATGATACAGAATTATGGATTATTACAGCATATTATCCAGATAATTCTGAATGGGAATCAGATTTAAAAACAAGAAAGGAGAAAAAATAATTATGAATTGTTTTATGTGTAAAGGTGAATTAGAAGATAAAAACACAACTTTTATGATTGAACTAGATAATTGTATAATAATTATTAAAAATGTTCCTTCACAAGTTTGTAAACGATGTGGAGAAATTTCTTATACGGATGAAGTTGCAAAACAATTAGAAAAATTAGTTAATTCAGTAAGAAATTCAATTACAGAAATTACAGTTATTAATTACACAGAAAAAGTTGCTTAATAATTATAGAATTTAATGCAAGTATATTAAAAAATTAAATAATAGATTAAAGAAATTTTTTAGTAGCTCAAAAATATATGTTGACAAATAAATAAAAACATAGTATTATGTTAATATAAAAAAGAACTGTGAAGAGGAAAAGTAAAATAAAGGTTATCTAAAGAGAGGGTAGGTTACCAGCTGAAAGCCAACCTAGAAAAACATATTTGAAAAACTACCTTGGAGTTCCCATTCGAAAGAATGGCGTATTGGCTACGATATAAGCCTAGAATGAAGTTAAATATTAGGGTGGAACCGTAAGAAATTACCCCTATAAGCAGGTAAAGTGCTTATAGGGGATTTTTTTATTTATAAGGTTATACCTAAAAATTTTAGAAAGGAGTATAAGATGCATACAGAATATGAAGCTAGAGTTCTAGAAATTAACAAGAAAGAACTAGAAAAAAGATTATTAGAATTAGGTGCTACCAAAGTTACAGATTTTGATTATAAAAGAAGAATTTACAACTTTCATCCAGAAACTGATAAAAAATGGATAAGATTACGAACTAATGGCACTAAAACAACTTTAACCATAAAGGAGCTTACAGATACCACCATTGATGGTACTAAGGAAATGGAAATTGAAGTTTCAAGTTTTGAAGAAACAAATAAAATGCTAAATGAATTAGGGTATGCTTCTCATACCTACCAAGAAAATAAAAGAACTAGATATATTTTAGATAATGTAGAAATTGACATTGATACTTGGCCATATATACCAACCTATGTTGAGATAGAAGGTAAAAGTGTTGATGAAGTTGAAAATACAATATCAAAATTAAATTTAGATAAAGCTAAGCAAACAAGTATCGATGTACAAGGTGTATTTAAAGAATTTTACAATATAGACATTGCAAAAATGCCAGTTGTAAAATTTGGAGAAGAGCTAGATGAAAAATATATTATAAAATAAATTAAAAATTTGAAAAAATTAATATGTTTATAAATGCTTATAAACAATTAAAGGAGGAATTATTATGTTTAAGATTAAATTAGGTGGAGGAAAAACGGCAGAAGTAGAAGAAAGTATGTATTGGCATACAACATCACATATTATGGCACAAGCTGTAAAAAGACTATTTCCAGATGCTAAAATTACAATAGGACCATCAATAGAAAAAGGATTTTACTATGATTTTGATGTAGAAAAACCATTTTCAGAAGATGACTTAAGAAAAATAGAAGAGGAAATGAAAAAAATAATTAAAGAGAACTTACCAATTGAAAGATTTGAACTTTCAAGAGAAGAGGCAATAAAACTTATGAAAGAACATGATGAACCATACAAAGTAGAATTAATTGAAGAATTACCAGAAGGAGAAGTTATTTCTTTTTACAAACAAGGAGAATATACAGATTTATGTAGAGGTCCACATCTACCAAGTACAGGTTGCGTAAAAGCAATTAAATTGTTAAATTCTTCAGGAGCATATTGGAGAGGTGATGAGAACAACAAAATGCTACAAAGAATTTATGGTATATCTTTTCCAAAACAAAGTGAGCTAGATGAATATATAAATATGATTGAAGAAGCTAAAAAGAGAGATCACAGAAAACTTGGAAAAGAATTAGATTTATTCTTTTTTGATGAAACAGCTCCAGGAATGGCTTATTGGTTACCAAAGGGCTTTACAATGATGAATATTTTAATAGATATGTGGAGAAAAATCCATAAAGCAAATGGATACCAAGAATTTTCAGGACCACAATTAAATAGTAGTACTCTTTGGAAAACATCAGGACATTGGGATCACTATAAAGAGGATATGTTTGTTTTAACTGATTCAGATGGAAATGAGCAAGCTCTAAAACCAATGAACTGTCCAAATGCAATTAAAGTATATCAATCAAAATTAAGAAGCTATAAAGATTTGCCATTAAGATTTAATGATATAGATGTAATTCATAGAAATGAAAAATCTGGACAATTAAACGGATTATTCCGTGTAAGAATGTTTAGACAAGATGATGCACATAACTTTATTTGTGAAGATCAAATAGGTTCTGAAATTAAAAATATAATAAGTATAGCAAAAGAATTATATGGAATATTTGGATTAGATTTCGAGTTAACTTTATCTACAAGACCAGATGATTATATGGGAGAATTAGCACTTTGGGATAAAGCTGAAGCTAATCTAAGAGAAGTATTAGATGAAATTTGCGGAAAAGATAATTACAGAATAAATGAAGGTGATGGAGCATTTTATGGACCAAAGATAGATATAAAAATGAAGGACTGCTTAGGAAGAGAATGGCAAATGGGTACAGTGCAAGTAGATTTTCAATTGCCACTTCGTTTCAATATGAGCTATATAGATAAAGATGGAGAAAAGAAAACACCAATATTAATTCATAGAGCTTTATTTGGTTCATTTGAAAGATTTATTGGAATTATTACAGAGCATTATGCAGGAAAATTCCCTGTATGGCTTGCACCTATTCAAGTAAAAGTAATGTCTATTTCAGAGCATCAAAAAGATTATGCAAATAAGGTAACTAAAATATTAGAAGATGCAGGTATCAGAGTTGAATTAGATGAGAGAGAAGAAAAAATAGGTTATAAAATTCGTGAAGCACAACTTCAAAAAATACCATACATGCTTATTTTAGGAGAAAAAGAAGTTACAGAAGGAAATGTAGGAGTTCGTTCTAGAGAAGCTGGAGATATTGGAGCAATGGATTTAGACAAATTTATTCAAAAAGTAAAAGAAGAAAGTAAAATATTTTAAAAAGAATATGGAGATGTATTTATGGAAAATATGGAAGATTTTGAAGGAATAAAAAGAATAAAAAACACCAACAACTTTAGTACCGAATTTATTTACAATTGTTTAAAACAATATGAAAAAGCAATAGGAACAGTAGAATTAGAAGCAAATACTATTATAGCAGATGTAGCAGGAAAATACGAAATTGAAATATTTTTAAACAATGATAGTATTGTAGTGCAAAGAAGAATTGAAGAAGGAAAAAAAGAAGATAAGATAAACTTTGGTGAAGAATTAAAAAGTGTCGATATGTCTCAAGCAGATAGAATGGTAGAACAAATTTATGATTTTTTAAAGACCTTGTCGCTAGATGGCAAATCTAAGGAACCAATTACAGGAGTAAAAAAGATTTTTTATGTAAAACAAAAAGAAGGAACTTTTAGAAATGCTTTTACAGTTACTACTGAAAATGGAGAAGAAGTGTACGAAATAAAAGGGAATAAAATTCTAAAAGAATTTGTAGTAAATAATATAAAAGCCAAGAGAAAGGATGTAACTATTCAATTTGAAAATTACGAACAAGGAAAATTTACAATTGTTAAAAGTCCATACACAGTTGTAAAACTTCAAAAACAAGAGAATATAAAAAATTTATTTACTGCTAAAGTTGATGGAAAAAAGATTGAAGTTAGAGCAGATTATTCCGGAAATCATTATCAAGTAGAGGTTAAGAATATTGTTGTAGGAGCGATAGATTCTTTAAATGATAAAACAAAAGATTCTTATAGAATAGAAATAAACAGTTTAGACTATGAATATCTAATAGTTGCATTAACTGTTATAGTAGATTTAGATTATGAAATTTAGGAGATTTTTAAAATAAAACAAAACAGTCAAAATAAAAATTGGCTGTTTTATTTTTTGCTTGAACTTTGGGAACTGTTCCAAAAGTTCAAAAACTTCAAAAAAATTTCATAAAAGCTATTGTTTCTTAATAATAATTGTATTAAAATAACAATGTTAAGTAAAAAATTATTTAAGAATAAAAGGATACAGGAGTAAAAAATGACAGACCTATTAATAAAATTATTCATAAAAGAAAATAAAAAGCAAGACGATCCTAAAGTTAGAGGAGAATATGCTACACTTGCAAGTGGCACTGGTATCACAGTAAATATATTTTTATCTATAGTAAAGCTAATAGTAGGACTTATAGCAAATTCTATTTCAATTGTTTCAGATGCTTTAAACAATATAACAGATATAGGTTCATCTTTAGTTACAATGATAGGATTTAAATTGTCTCAAAAATCAAGCGATAAAGATCATCCATGGGGACATGGAAGAATGGAATATATAACTGGTTTTATTGTAGATATGCTAATTATATTAGTAGGTTTTGAATTATTTAAAAGTTCTATAGATAAAATAATTCATCCAGAATTACCCAATATTAATACCATTACAATTATTTTATTAGTAGTTGCAATCTTTGCAAAGTTATGGCTATTTTTATTTTATAAAAAAATAGCAAAAATAATAGACTCAGCAGCTTTAAAAGGAGCAGCCTATGATAGCATTTCAGACAGCATATCTACTACTGCAGTATTGGCTTCTGCAATTGTTGCAAAGTTTGCAAGTGTTTCAATAGATGGTTTTGTAAGTTTATTAGTTTCAATTTTTATATTAATTACGGGCTTTAAAGCAACTAAAGAAATGATAGATATGCTAATTGGAACAGCACCAGATAAAGATTTTATAAACGACATTTATAAATTTGTAGGAAAATATAAAGAGATTGTCGGAATACACGATATAATGGTACACGATTATGGACCGGGAAGAAAAATAGTTTCTTTTCACGCAGAAGTCCCTGCAGATGGTAATATATGCGAAGTTCATGATATTATTGATGTAATAGAACAAGATATGTTTAAAAAATTTGGTTGTATTACAACTATACATATGGATCCAATTGTAGTAGATGATGAAGAAATAAATAATATGAAAAAAACAGTTGAACGAGTAGTAAAAGGAATAAACGAGAATTTTTCAATTCACGATTTTAGAATGACAAATGGTGGAAAAAGAGTAAATGTAATTTTTGATTTAGTAGTGCCGTTTGATGAAAAAGTAGATTTCAAGGAATTAGAAAAAGAAGTTAAAACTAAAATTCACAATTTAGATAATAAATATTATGCAGTAATAAATATTGAAAATAGTTATGTATAAAGAAAATTAGTAGGTGATATTATGGTAAAAATATATAATACAAATATAGAGACAAATGAATTTAAGGAAATAAAAGAATATGCTAAAGGTAGCTGGATTAATATGGTTAATCCAAATGAAAAAGAAATACAAGAAGTATGTGAAAATTTAAAAATAAATGATCAATTTATTAGAGATGCATTGGACTTTGAAGAAAAAGCTAGAATTGACCAAGAAGATGATGATAATACAATTTTATTTGTAGTAGATGTTCCAATAATAGAAAAAGTAGAAGGAGTGGATACTTATACTACAATGCCGGTAGGTATGATTGTTGTAAGAGATGATTATTTTATAACTGTTTCACTTAGAAAAAACAGAATTATAGAAGACTTTGAAAAAAGAAAAATAAAAAATTTTCAAACTTATAAAAAAACAAGATTTATTTTTCAAATTTTATACTTAAATGCTTCTTATTATTTAACTTATCTAAAGCAAATAAATAAAGAAACTGAGTTTGCAGAATATATATTAAAAAATTCTATGCGTAATAAAGAGCTTTTAAAAATGCTTAGCTTGGAGAAAAGCTTGGTATATTTTGCAACTTCTCTAAAATCAAATGAAATAGTTATGGAGAAAACTCTAAGAGGTAGAATAATTAAACTATACGATGAAGATGAAGATATTCTTGAAGATGCAATTACAGAAAATAAACAGGCAATCGAGATGGCACAAATTTATAATAATATTTTAAATGGAACTATGGACGCTTATGCATCAATTATTTCAAATAATTTAAATGGAGTAATGAAAACTTTAACTTCAATAACAATTATATTGGCAGTACCTACAATGATTTCTAGTTTTTGGGGAATGAATGTAAATTTACCATTGCAAAATAATCCTTATGGATTTATTATTATGGTACTATTAGCAGTACTAATAACAGTTATAGTAACTATATGGCTAAATAAGAAAGATATGCTAAAGTAATTAAAAAAGAAAATGCAAGTTAAAAATGTAAAAAAGTAGAATTGAAAATAAAGAATAATAAATAAAATACGGAGAAATAATGGATAGAATTTTTATTTTAAATAAACCAAAAGGATTTACTTCTCAAACAGCAGTATCTAAATTAAAAAGAATATTAAAAGAAAAAAAGGCAGGACATACAGGAACCTTAGACCCAATGGCTACTGGTGTTTTGCCTATTCTTGTGCGGAAATACTACTAAATTATCAAAGTATTTAGTAGAACATAAAAAAAATTATATTGCCACACTTGAACTTGGAAAAAAATCAGATACAGGAGATATAGAGGGAAATATAGTAGAAGAAAAAGAAGTTCCTAAAAGTGCTTTAGAAGAAAAGTATATAAGAGATATTTTAAATAGCTTTTTAGGAGTACAAACACAAATACCACCAATTTATTCTGCAATTAAAGTAAATGGAAAAAAACTTTACGAATATGCAAGAGAAGGAAAAAAAGTAGAAATTCCCAAAAGGCAAATTGAAATTTATTATATAAAATTACTAGATATAAAAATAACTGAGATTACTTTTGAAGTCCAGTGTTCAAAAGGAACTTATATAAGAACTCTTTGTGAGGATATTGCAAAGAAACTTGGAACAGTTGGATATATGAAGAAACTTCAAAGAACGATGGTAGATAAATTTAGTATAGAAAAAGCGATCACCTTTGAAGAACTAGAAGATAACCAAGGAAATATAAAGTGGTTAGAAGATAATTCTTATACAATGGAAGAAATTTTAAAAGATTTACCTAAAATAGAACTAGAAGAAAGAAAAAAAGAGCTATTTTTAAATGGTGTAAGATTAACTAAAAAAGAAAATGATGGACTATACAACATATATTGTAATCAAATGTACTTAGGTACAGGAATTATTGAAAAAAATTTACTAAAACGAGACATAATTCTACAAAATTAATATAAATAAAACATTACTTTTATTGACTTTAAGGAGAATTAACGATATACTTTCTATGAGATTAATATAAATTGGAGGAGATACATAATGAAAATAGCAAAAAAAATATTGTTTTATGCCTTGGGGATTTTATTAATAGGCATTATATTAAGTATCTGCTTTAATATAAATAAAGAAAGCTTTGCTGCTTCCAGAATTTACGATTATACTCATCTTGATGATTCAAAATATCCAGGGGTAAAAAGTTTAATACAAAATTTAAAAAATCAGTATGGAGATAGATTTAATTTTCAAATATATGAAACAGGAATAAATTGGAGTGATGCCTTGAATATGGAATTTCAAGGACATGACTATTCACCTAAAAATTTAATAGAGGAGACATCTTCTCGTACAGGAATGTGGTTTTGTCCAATTTGCACAGAAAAGAAATTCGATAGTGGTTACAATTGTGCTTCACTAGATGCGTTAGCTTATATGATGGACCCTAGAAATTCTTTAAATATAGATAGTGTTTTTCAATTTAAAACTCTTGGAGTTTCAGATGTGACAAATAGTGACATTTCAAGAGTGGTGCAAGGAACTTTTTTAAATACACCATCTATAATTAATGCACTAACAGAGGCAAGTAACAATAATCAAATAAATGGCTACTATATAACTAGCAAAATTATAAATGAGCAAGGAAAAAATGGTTCGACTCTAAGCAATGGACAAGGTTATAATGGAGAATATGTAGGATATTATAATTTATTTAATATTGGAGCTAGTGGAAATGGTTCTGCAAATATAATAAGAAATGGTTTAAAGAGAGCACAAGAGGAAGGTTGGACAAGTCCAGAAGCTTCTATATTAGGTGGTGTATCTTTTGTAAAAGAAAGTTATATAGGAAGAAAACAAGATACATTATATTTTCAAAAATTCAATGTAGTATCTGAATCTGGAAATTTATTTAATCACCAATACCAACAAAATATTATGGCTGCAGAAATGGAAGGAAGAACTTTAAAAGATTTTTACACTATTAATGGTCAGCTTACAGGTACACATTACTTTTTAGTACCTGTATATGAAAATATGCCAAAAGAAACTTCAGCAAGACCAGACACCGAAAAGGAAAATGGACTTTACTATGAAGTAGCAACAGTAAATGTTCCTTCTGGTAGAAGTTTAAAAGTATTATCTACACCTAGTGTGGGTATAGAAATATCTTCTTTAAATAATGGAGAGAGAGTTAAAGTACTAAATAGAATGACTTCTCCAATAGATGGTATATATTGGGATTTAATAGTTTCAGAAAGAACAGGAACTTATGGATATGTTGCAAGAAACTCTACTTCAGGTGAAAATTATTTAGTATTAACAGGAGAAACAGGAACAACAGGAAAAGGAGAGCAAATTTCTGCTGCAGACTTAGTATTTGATTATAAATTTTATGCAGATAAATATTCTGATTTAAAACAATCTTTTGGAGAAAATGAGACACTACTTAGAAAGCATTGGCTAGAAAATGGAATTAAAGAAGGAAGACAGGGTTCACCAGTATTTGATCCAGTATATTATGTTGAACATAGCCCAGATTTAAAATCTGCCTTTGGAAATGACTATAGGCAAGCTTATGAGCATTTCATATCTGGTGGCTATAATGAGCCAAGAGCAAGTTCTTCTGAATATTGTGGAAACGATTACAGAAACAACTACGATGATTTAGCAAATATGTCTCCACTAGAACTTATGAAACATTATTTAGAATTTGGAAGAAATGAAAAGCGTCAAGCTATAGGTGAAAAACCAATTATATTTACAGGTGTTCAAGCTGTACTATTTGATACTAAATATTATGCAGATAATAATAGTGATTTAAAAGCAGCTTATGGCTATAATGATAAAGCTCTAAAAAAACATTGGCTAGAATGTGGAATAAAAGAAGGTAGAGATGCTTCACCAATATTTAATGCTTCTTATTATCTATACAATAATGACGATTTAAAAGAAGCCTATGGAAATGACTATGAAGGTGCTTACAATCATTTCTTAAATATCGGTTATAATGAGCTAAGACCAAGCTCAAAATATTATTATGGAAAATGCTATAAGGAAAACAATGCAGACTTAAAAAATATGACTGCACTTGAACTTATGCAGCATTATATGAATTGTGGTAGATATGAAAATAGAATATCAAATAATTCTTTAGATTTAACACCATTTGACATAACAAATTATTTATTTGATGCAAGAACTTATGCAGATTTAAATACAGACTTAAAGGCAGCTTTTGGATATAATGAGCAAGCATTAAAAAATCATTGGCTAAATATAGGAATTGGAGAAGGAAGACAAGCATCTATTGCTTTTGATGTTAAATATTATTTGGAAAACTATAAAGATTTAAAAGATGCTTTCAAATCAGATTATAGAGCAGCTTATAATCACTTTATAGATAGTGGAATAAATGAAGGAAGAAAATCTTCACTACAATTTGATGTTAAATATTATTTAAATAATAATCAAGATTTAAAAAATTTATACAAATCTAGCTATTGTAATGCATTTAAGCATTTTGTAGAAAGTGGAATTAATGAAAATAGAATTACAAGTTCAACTTTCAATTTAATTGTATATAGAAGTAGCAATAAAGACTTAAACGATGCTTACAATAAAAATTATAGAGAGTATTATATTCATTATATGGTTTTTGGTAAAAATGAAAATAGAAAAGCATATTAATGTTTAAAATAAATTCTGTATATTTTTAAAATATATACAGAAAATTAAAATATAAAAACTGTTAGGAGGTATAGAGCTAATGAAGTGTTCAAGATGTGGCAAAGAAATTCCAGATGGAGAAAACAAAATTTGTGAAGATTGTCAAAAAAGTCTTTTAAATGAGATGAAGAACTCAGAGGCAGAAGAAAGTAAATTTAAAATGGAGAAAGATGATAAAAAAACTTCAAAAAAACAAAAAAATGGTAAATCAAAGAAAAAGCCAATAATTGTATCAATTATAATATTATTAATTATTGCAGTACTTGTAGTACTAGAATTTACCACAAATTTTGTATCTAATTTGTTTTTAAGAAAAAATACAGTAGGTAATACAATAGGAAATATAAGAAACTATGGTTATGCAGCACATGAGAAACAATGGATTTACTATATATCTCCAAATGCTGATAGTACAAAAATATGCCTAAATAAAGTAAGAAATGATGGAAAAAAGAAAGAAGTACTTTTAGAAGCTGAGTACGATATGCTTTCAATTAATGCAATAGATGGATATTTATATTTTATTACTATAGAAACTACAGAAGCAGATAACTTAGCATCAACTCTTCCAGAGGAGGAAAAAGCTAACATTGACTATGTAAACAATAAGATTTGTAGAATGAAAAATGATGGAACAGAATTAACTGTAATAAATGACAATGAATTTAGTAATGATTGCTATGAGATTTATGTAATTAAAGATAAGATATATTATATCGGAGATGACTACAATATCTATACAATGAACCTAGATGGAAGTAATAAAACTCAAATAAGCAAAAATAAAACAGGATACTTAGGAATAAGTGATAAATATATTTTATATAATGATTACCCAGAAGGCTCAGAAAATTTAACAGAGGAAGAAGCAGAAAACACAGATTATGTAACTTATGTAATGAATATAGATGGAACAAATGCAAAACCAGTTAATGGAAAAAGACTATATAGCGTAACCTTAAAAGATGATTATATATACTATACAAATGATGAAAAACAAATTTGTAAAATAAAAGTAGATGGAACAGAAGATAGCATAGTTTACGATACAGATGCTTACAATATGAATTTATCTGAAAATTATATATACTATATGAACTATAAAGATGAAGCTTCTTCAGATTATACAGTTTGCATTTATAGAGTAAAAACAGATGGAACAGATAATAAACTTATAAAAGAACTAAATACTTATTCATCATTTATTGATGTTTTAGGATCACAAGTATTTTATATGGATAGTAGTAATGATCAAGGTCATATTAATTTAGTAGATGGAGATAATTCTGAATTAATAGAGCTATATTCAATTTCTTATGGAAATATTACTGATGGAGCTACTGGAACTACAGAAGGCACATCTAATAATATTGGAGAAGCAGCAACATCAAATACAAGCAATACTGCTGAAAGTAACTAATCTAATAAAATATTAAAAAAATAAATTTAAAAGAAGAGTAATTTTGTGATTACTCTTCTAAAATGCCACTATAGCTCAGTCAGCAGAGCAACGGATTCGTAACCCGTAGGTCAGGAGTGCAATTCTCCTTAGTGGCTCCAAAATGTAAAATACCTTAAAATAGTATTGGTGAGTTTTTAGTAAACTCTCCTTATTTTATAATAGCCTTTAAAAAACTATAGCAAAGTAAGGTGAGGCTGCTTTTAAATTGATTTTATGTAAAATATGTGTTAAAATAAAATATGAGTAACAATTAGTAGCTACTAAGATGATTTATTAAGGAGGAAGCAAGATGATTATTCAGGTTAATGTAAAAAATGGCAATGATGGTAAAAAGGTAGCAATTTTATTTCCATTTGGTTCGTACCGTGTAGACTTTGGGCACAAAAAAGTAGAATTTACGAAAAACAAATTTCAGCTTTATGATTCAGATATTAAATTTGAAATGGAATTTTGTGAGAATATGTTAAATCCAAAGCAGGGATTCGAAGGTGTACGGCATTATTTAGATTCCATTGATATTCATTCTTACGATTACAAAGTGGACATTGAGTATTTAGACACAACTCACGGAAAAATAGAAATGCACAGTCATCCAGAAGGCGTTGAGGAGGTATATGTTTCGGTAGAAGAGCCATATCGCGGAGAGATTTGCTCAAACGGAGAGAGCCACAAACCTTGGGCGGCTAAAACAGTCGCTGTAAAAATCATAAACAAATAGTAGCGGAAAACTGAATAGTAGTAATAGCGAAAAGTGCAATTTCGAAAAGTTTCGAGACTGCACTTTTTGTTTATATTTAAATACAAATATTATAAACTTAAATTACCAGAAAAATTAATTATACGATCATTACTATCAAATTCTACTGTTATAATTGAGTGTTCATTAAATTTTGCTAATATATTGTTTTCTTCAACTGTATATTTAATTTCGTTTTCCGTTAATAAAGCTTTTATCATTAATTTATGATTTACATTAAATTTTGAAATTATTTGCATAATGCATGATGAAAATTCAATAGGTTTTATTTTTTTAAAAATTTCTTCTGGTAATCCCTTTACAAACATATAAATTGAAGTATCGCCTGAACCACAAAAATATGCAACTTTTTCTGGTGCAAAAGCAATATATATCATAGATAAATTGTATCCATTTATATCATTTTGTAATAAAATTTTTCCCTCTGTTAATTTATTTATATGTAAATTCTGCATTGTTTTTCTAGTGTTTATCATTATATTTACATATTCATCTGGAATAGCCCTTTCTAATTCAGATGAATACCAATAATTATCTGCTGTACTAGTAGTACCGATATATTCAACATTAAATAATTTATTGTCCAATTTTAAAATTCCTTTTGTTATATCAGTGTCCCAGCGATTGTAATTTCCTATGTAGTCTATAAATCGATTTTGAGCTAAATAAGTTTTACCAACGCAAATAGAAAGAATATCTCTAAAGCTGGCTTCATTAATTTTTAATAGGTTTAAAGTTTCTTTTTTTAACATATAAATCTCCTTTTCTCTTTTTGTAATTATATTATAGAAAAAAATTTTTTTCAATGTAAAAATTTCATTATCAAATTGCTTTTTTTAGAAGTATAGTTTATTTAACATTAAGCAATTATTGATAATTATCTAACTTTATGCTATTATATTTATGTAAGTATAGGAGAAAAATATGGAAATTAAAATAAGAGAAATACAAGAAAAAGATAATAAAGAAATAGAAAAAATAATAAGAAGTTGTTTAATAGAATATGGAGCAAACCACGAAGGTACAGCTTGGACAGATCCTAATTTAGGCAGATTTTCAGAAATATATAATGAAGAAGGAAATAAATATTGGGTAGCAGAGGAAGATGGAGAAGTAGTTGGTGGAGTTGGTATTGGAAGAATGAACTCTAATATATGTGAATTACAGAAAATGTATTGTATAAGAGAAATAAGAGGAAAAGGAGTAGCACATAAGCTAATTGAAATTGCTTTAGACTATGCTAAAAATTACTATAAAAAATGTTATTTAGAAACTTTAGAAAATATGATTGAAGCACAAAAATTTTATGAGAAACATGGATTTAAAAGAGTTTATGAACCAGTAGTAGAAACAGAACATTTTGCATGTGATGTAAGATATATTAAAGACTTATAAAAATAGTTTTTTGTAGGAGGTAGAAATGACAAATAGAACAGCAAAAAGGCAGAAACAGAAGAAAAAGTAGAAGAAAAGAAAGATGAGAAAGTACTTCTGTTAGAAGAAATAAGAGATTTACTAAAAGAAAAAAATTCAAGTAAGAATTAATATTTTGAATGAACAGTCAGAAAATTGACCAAATTTTATGGAACATGTTAATATATTAATAGATTAATTTTAGGAGATAAAAATATGATTTGTTTAGAAAAAATCTACGAAGCTAAAGAATATGGAACAATAAAGGAATACATAAGAGATGCTATAAAAAAATTTGCAGATAAAGATGCTTTTATTTTAAAAAGTAAAGAAAATAATGAAATAAAATATAAGCATGTTTCGTTTAAAGAATTTGGAGAAGAAGTAGAAGAATTGGGAACAGGACTTATAGGTTTAGGTTTGCAAAATAAAAGAATTGCAATAATAGGACACAATTCATATTCTTGGGTAAAATCTTATATTTCAGTGGTATGTGGAGTTGGAATTGTAGTTCCATTAGATAAAGGCTTGCAAGTAAATGAAATAGAGATGTCTTTAGTAAGAAGTAAGGCGGATGCAATAATTTTTGAAAATGAGTATTTACCAATAATGGAAGAAATAAAGAAAAACGGAAAAACAAATGTAAAAGAATTTATTGCTATGAATAAAGAGGAGAAATATATTTGCTTAGCGGACTTAGAGGAAGAAGGTAAAGAACTTCTAAAAAAAGATGACAGAAGATTTAGAAGATATAAACCAGTTCCAGATGAATTAGCTACAATAATATTTACTTCAGGAACTACTTCAATGGCAAAAGCAGTAATGCTTTCAAACAAAAATATTGCTTCAAATATATACGACTTAATATGTGCAGAAAAAATATTAAGTACAGATGTAAACTTATTGTTTTTACCGCTTCATCATACATTTGGCTCAACACAAATGCTTTTATTTTTCTCAAATGGAGCTACAACAGTATTTTGTGATGGCTTAAGACATATACAAGAAAATTTAAAAGAATATAAGGTTACTACTTTTGTATGTGTACCACTATTGCTAGAGGTTATGTATAAAAATATTTGGAAAGCTATCGAAAAACAAGGAAAAACTAAATTGATAAAATCTATTTTAAATGTAAGTAATTTCTTAAGAATATTTAAAATCGATTTAAGAAGAAAATTATTTAAACAAATAATTGACCAGTTTGGTGGTCAACTTCGTTTTATTATAAGTGGTGCTGCAGCAATAAATAAAGAAGTAGCAAAAGGCTTTAATGATTTTGGAATATTTACAATACAAGGCTATGGACTAACAGAAACATCACCAGTATTAACAGGAGAAAGCGAATACCATGTAAGATATGGCTCAGTTGGTCTTCCACTTCCGTCAGTACAAATTAAAATTGAAGACAAAAACGAAGAAGGAATTGGAGAAATTGTAGCAAAAGGACCAAATGTAATGCTTGGTTACTATGAAATGGAAGAAGAAACAAATAAAGTTTTAAAAGATGGTTGGTTTTATACAGGTGATTTAGGATATTTAGATAAAGATGGATTTTTATTTATTACAGGAAGAAAAAAGAATGTAATAGTATTAAAAAATGGAAAAAATGTATATCCAGAAGAAATTGAGCAGGTTATTACAAAACTTCCTTATGTTTCAGAAGTAATGGTATTTGGAAAAGAAAAAGATGATGATTTAGTAGTATCAGCCAAAATTGTTTACGACAAGGACTATGTAAAAAATAATTATCCAAATATAAAGGAAGAAGAATTAAAAGAGATAATATGGAAAGATATTAAAGAAATAAATAAAACAATGCCAACATATAAATACATTAAAAATTTAGTAATATCAGATGAACCAATGATAAAAACAACAACAGCTAAAATTAAGCGATTTGAAGAAATTAAAAATTGTTAATATTAAAAAGAGATTTAAGGCTAAAAAATATTGCCCAAAATCTCTTTTTTATTTAAAAAATTTGTAATAAAATTAAAAAAATAGACTCTTATATATAAATAAATTTTATAAGAGAGGGGGATACATATGAACAATATTGAAGAATGTCAAGTTGTCCAAGATTTACTTCAAAATTATTCTGATGGAGTATTAAATGAAGAATCAAAAAAATTAGTTGAAAATCATTTAAAAACTTGTAGCAAATGTCAAAAAAGGTTAGAAAAAATAAAGAAAGACACAGAACCTAATTTGCAAAAAAAAGAAATAGAATATTTGAAGAAAATAAAAAGAAAATCAGATTTAAAAACTATATCAATAATTTTACTTATATTATTTTTTATAGTATTTATATATTTTCTAAGAAATTTTATAATTCTTTCAACAATAACTGCTAAAAGTTTTGATTTTTTTGATTCAAATAATTTATATAAAGAAACTAGACAATATACAGGAAATGGCAATGAGGTAATAGTATGGAAAGAATATTATAAGGATTCAAAATACAAAAAAGTAACGGAAAAATATTTTGATGATAAAAGTGAAGTTTTAATGGAAGAATATGCAACACTAAATGAGCCAAAGAGGGTAAATATATATCCGCAAAACAATTCAGCTTTAGTTCTAACAGGTGAAACTTATAGCCAGATAAATAGTAAACAAAATTTAACTCATTTAACAGAAGCTACCAATGAATTTAGTATACCAAATAGGTTAATTTTATCTTTAACTTCTTTAATTACAATAGATGCAAAAAATGTAGGAAGAGATTATTATAAAATAGAAAATCCTTTTAGTGTTAAATGGATAGATAAAGAAACAGGACTTATTATAAGAAATTATACTTTATTTGATACAGTTTCTTTTTATGAAGGTACAGATATTATAAAAGAAACTAATAGTTATATGTATGAATTTAGATTTTCAAAGGATACAGTAACAGATGAAGATGTAAATGTACCAGATCTATCACAATACAATGTAGGATATAGAGCAGAAGAAAATTAACTCTAAGGAGGAACAAAAAATGCAGGATATAGAAGAAATATATAAACAACATAGTAATACAGTATATAAATATTTATTCTGTTTAACACATGAAGAGGATATTTCAGAAGAGCTTACACAGGAAACTTTTGCAATTGCTATAAAAGAAGTACATAAATTTAAAGGAAATTGTAAAATCTCTGTATGGCTTTGCCAAATAGCAAAGCATCTTTGGTATAAAGAATTAAAGAAAAACAAGAAAAAAATTGATAAAATAGAGCTTGAAGAAAATATATCAGATTTACATACACCAGAAGAAATTGTTTGCAAGAATGAAGAAAAACTAAAAATTTTTAAAGATATGCAAAAATTAGATGAGCAATCTAGAGAGGTTATGTATTTAAGAACTATTGGAAATTTATCATTTATTGAAATAGGTGAGGTTTTAGGAAAAACACCAAATTGGGCAAGAGTAACTTTTTACCGAGCTAAACAAAAAATGAGGGAGGTAAACGATTATGGAAAATAATAAAGAATGTGAAATTGTACAAGATTTACTTATTGGCTATGCAGATGGTACTTTAAATAAAGATTCTAAAAAGCTGGTAGAAAAGCATTTAAAAGAATGTGACTCTTGCACCAAAAGACTAAAAGAAATACAAGAAGATGCTAAAGAAAGCCTAGAATTTACAAATAAAGATATCGATTACTTAAAAAAGTTTAGAAGAAAGTCAAATATAAAAGCCTTACTTATAGCTTTATTAGTAATTTTTCTAATAGTTTTAGTATATTATATTCGAAATGCTATAATTTTTGCTAAACTAGAAAAAAATGCTAGAGAATTTGTGTCTTCAAATAATTTCTATTCAGAGATGAGAGTTTACAATTCAAGTGATTCTGTAGAAGTTTTTAAATGCTATTATAAAGATGGGAAATTTAAAGAAGTTTGGCAGGTTTACAGAGAGGATGGAATAGAAACTACTTCAGAAACTTATGCAGAATTAAATAGTGATACAAGAACTACTGTATATACAGAAAAAAAGGAAGCTGTTGTTACTAAAGGAGAAAATATGAAGCTTATGAATACTAAACAGAAGTTAACATATAAGCTACCTTCTGTTGAATTAGAATATGGAGATAATAAAGATATAAATAAAGCAGTATTTAGAGTGAAGCTTCTTAGACCTTTTTCAATAATGTATAAAGATACAAAGCAAATAGGAAAAGAATATTATGTGCAAAAAAGTTTAATAGACGATTCTAGTCAGAGATGGATAGATATAGAAACAGGAATGGCAATAAGATTATATGGTACAGGAACATCTATCGAATATTACTCTGGTACAGATATAATAAAAGAGCAATATAACACAATGCAAGAATTTAAATGTTCAAAGGATACAGTAACAGATGAAGATGTTACAATTCCAGATCTTTCTGAATATAAAATAGAATATGTAAACGATACAGATAATATTTCAGAGTAAAATTTTTAAATAAGCAAAATTAAATTGGAAAAAGAAACTTAAAAAGCAAGAAAATTTGCTAATATAAGTTTCTTTTTTTGTGCTGTATATTTTTTCAAAAAAGGGCAAAATAAATATTGTTAACCTTGACAAACAATATATAAAGTAATATAATGTTAACCGTAGTTAACAAAAGCAATTTTGGGTAATATAAAGGAGAAAAATAATGGTTTCGAAAGCACTAGAGGAATATTTAAAAACAATGTATATATTAAAAAAGCAAAATGGAAATATTAGAGTTACAGATGTAGCTAGCAAAATGAATTGCACAAAGCCAAGTGTTAATAAAGCTTTGTATAATCTTAGAGATGAAGGTATGGTAAACTATGAATCTTATGGAATTATAGAGCTCACAAAAGAAGGAGAAAACTTAGCAAAAAAAATTCTAGAAGCCTACGATATAGTTTATCTATTTTTAAAAGATGTTTTAAATTTAAGCGAAACGGAAGCAAAACAAGAAGCAGAAAAATTAAAACTTTCAATTACAGACAATACCATAAATCATCTTGCTAAATATGTACACAAGGTTTTAGATTTAAGTAATCTAGACTGCAACTACGATATAAACAAAGAACAATGTAGAAGCTGTTTAAGAAGGAAACCAAAAGTTAAACAATAAATATATAAAAATATAAGAAGGGGGCGTAAGCTTAAAGGCTTAAACAAATTATGAGTGAAAAATTATTAGAAATAAAAGATCTATGCGTTTCAGCAGGAGAAAAAGAAATATTAAATGGAATAAACCTAAAAATAAACAAGGGAGAAATTCATGTAATAATGGGACCAAACGGTTCTGGAAAAACCACAACAGCAAATGCAATTTTAAACAACCCAGAATATACAAAAACAAATGGAAAAATTTTATTTGAGGATGAAGATATTACAGATTTAAAAACAGATGAAATTGCTAGAAAAGGTGTGTTTATGTCTTTCCAATTACCAGAAGAAATTCCAGGAATATCTGTAACAAACTTTTTAAAATATGCAAAAAATAAAATAACAGGTGAGCCAGTAAAAATTTTTGCATTTAAAGAAGAACTAAAAAAATATATGGAAGAGCTAAAAATGAATCCAAAAAATATGGAAAGAAGCTTAAATGTAGGTTTTTCTGGAGGAGAAAAAAAGAAAAATGAAATTCTTCAAATGCTAGTATTAAACCCTAAACTTGCTATTTTAGACGAAACAGATTCAGGTTTAGATGTTGATGCTATAAAAACAGTTTCTAAAGGAATTGAAATGTTTAAAAATAAAGATAATGCAGTTTTAATAATAACACATAATACAAAAATTCTTCATAGCCTAAAGGTTGATTATGTTCACATTTTAGTAGATGGAAAAATAGTTAAAACTGGAAATCAAGATTTAGCTACAATTATAGAAAATGAAGGATATGGTAAATACAAAAACAAATAAAATGTTTTTAAAAGAATAGAAAGGATTTCGTAAATGGAAAAAAATAAAACTCAAGTAGAAGAAATAAATAGAAATATTTACGACATAAAAAATAAAGATGATTACGATTTTAAAATAAAAAAAGGTTTAACTAAAGAAATTATAAATGAAATATCTGACCAAAAAAAAGATCCAGATTGGATGAGAGAATTTAGATTAAAGGCTTTAGAGGTTTACAATAAATTAGAGCTTCCAACTTGGGGACCAGATTTATCAGAGCTTAATATGAATGAAATAGCAACTTATGTAAGACCAAAATCTAAATTAAATACTTCTTGGGAAGATGTTCCAGAAGATATAAAAAATACTTTTGATAAATTAGGAATACCAGAGGCAGAAAAAACATCTTTAGCAGGTGTTGGAGCACAATACGACTCAGAAGTGGTTTACCATAGTATGAAAGAGGACTTAATAAAACAAGGCGTAATTTATACAGATATGGAAACAGCAGTAAGAGAATACCCAGAGCTTGTAAAAGAGCATTTTATGAAATGTGTACCTGTATACGACCATAAATTTGTAGCTCTACACGGTGCAGTATGGTCTGGTGGTTCTTTTGTATATGTTCCAAAAAATGTAAAAGTGGACATACCACTTCAATCTTATTTTAGATTAAATTCACCAGAGTCTGGTCAATTTGAACATACTCTTATAATTGTAGAAGAAGGTGCAAGCTTACATTTTATAGAAGGCTGTTCTGCACCAAAATACAATAAAGTAAATTTGCATGCTGGTTGTGTTGAACTATATGTAAAAGATAATGCTTATTTAAGATATTCAACAATAGAAAATTGGTCAAAAAATATGTTAAATTTAAATACTAAAAAAGCTATTGTTGGAAAAAATGCAAAAATGGATTGGGTATCAGGTTCATTTGGTTCTAAAATCTCAATGCTATATCCAATGAGCATATTAAATGGAGAAGGCTCAAAAACAGAGTTTACAGGAATTTCTTTTGCAGGAAAGGGACAAAACTTAGACAATGGTTTCAAAGTAATCCATAATGCAAAAAATACTTCTAGTGTAATAAATGCTAAGTCAATTTCAAAAAATGGTGGTACTTGTACTTATCGTTCATTAGTGCGTATAAATGAAAATGCTAAAAACTCAAAATGCTCTGTATCTTGCGAATCTTTAATGCTAGATGATATTTCAAAATCAGATACAATTCCAGTAAATGATATAAGAACTGATGAGGTAGAATTCTCACACGAAGCTAAAATTGGAAAAATAAGTGATAAAGCAATATTCTACTTAATGAGCAGAGGTTTATCAGAAGAAGATGCAAAAGCAATGATTGTTAGAGGTTTTGCATATCCTATTTCAAAGGAATTACCATTAGAATATGCAGTAGAAATGAACAATTTAATTAATTTAGAGCTAGAAGGAGCTATTGGATAAATAAAGTAAATGAAAGGATAAAAATATGCCAGATTTAAAATTAAATGAAACACCAGTTAGAACTGCAAGAAATTTTAACTGTAATAATATTGTTTTAAAAGATTTAAAAATACCAGAAAATTATAAAGCTTTTAATAATATAGAAATAGATATAGATAATTCAAAAATAGATTTAGAAGAAGAAATATCTAGTAGCAAACTAACTTATGGTTTGGGAGATTTGTTAGAAGAACAAGCAATGAAAAGTCCAAACAAAAAAATAAAGTTAAATATAAAAGGAAAATCAAATAAAGAATCTATAATTAGCTTTAACTTTAATGAAGAAAATAAAAATTTGATTGACAATATAGAAATTATTGCAGAGGAAAATAGCAAGGCAAATATATTTATAAAATATAGTTTTTCAAATTCTACAGCCTGCAAAAATGCTAATTGCGAAAATATAATGTGTGAAAAAGGAAAAAATAGTGAAAAGCTAAATAATAGTTATGAAAATTATTATCACAATGGAATTATAAGACTTTTTGCTAAAGCAAATTCAAGTATTAAATTAACTGTTGTAAATTTATTAAATGAAGTTTCACAAAATTTTTTAAGTATAGAAAATAATTTGCAAGAAAATGCAAACTTAGATTTTTGTATAGTAGATTTTGGTGGAAAAAATAGTATTACAAATTACTATACAAATTTAGAAGGAGAAGCTTCTAAAAACAATTTAAATGCAATTTACTTAGGAAAAGATGAGCAAGTCTTCGATTTAAATTATATAGGAGCTCTTAGAGGAAAAAAATCAGTTATGAATATTGAAGTCCAAGGAGCTTTAAATGGAAAAAGTAAAAAGAACTTCAAAGGAACTTTAGATTTTAAAAGAGGAGCAAAAAAAGCAAAAGGAGACGAAAATGAATTTTGTATGCTTCTTTCTGATACAGCAAAATCGCTTGCACTTCCAATGCTACTTTGCGAAGAGGAAGATGTTGAGGGAAATCATAGTACGGCTGCTGGAAAGCTTGGAGGTAAAGAGCTATTTTATATAATGAGTAGAGGCTTTAATAAAAAAGAAGCTATGAAATTAATAGTAAGAGCTAAGTTTAATAAAATTTTAGATACAATTTCAAAAGAAGATTTGAAAAATGAAATTTTAAAAGAAATAGATAATAGATTAAATTAATAAGGAAGTAAGAAATTATGAATATAAAAGATGATTTTCCAATTTTAAAAAATAGAAATATAGCATATTTAGATAGTGGAGCAACTTCTCAAAAGCCACAAGCAGTTATTGATGCAATAAGTGAGTTCTATAAAAAATGCAATGCAAATCCACATAGAGGTGCATATGCTTTAAGCCAAGAAGCAACAGAAGTTTACGAAAATACTAGAACTAAAATAGCAGAGTTTATAAATGCAAAACATAGAGAAGAAATCATATTTTCTAAAAATGCAACAGAAAGTTTAAATTTAATAGCATATTCTTATGGTTTAGAAAATATAGAAAAAGATGATGAAATAGTTATTTCAATTATGGAACATCATTCAAATTTAGTACCATGGCAAAAAGTTGCAAAAACAAAACAAGCAAAACTAAACTATATGTATATTAATGAAAATTTTGAATTATCAGATGAGGAAATTGAAAGTAAAATTACAGACAAAACCAAAATTGTTGGAATTACCCATGTTTCAAATGTGCTTGGAACAATAAACAATATAGAAAAAATTATAAAATATGCACATAAAAAAGGTGCTCTTGTTATAGTAGATGCTTCTCAAAGTATTCCTCATATGAAAATAGATGTACAAGCTCTAGATGCAGATTTTCTTGTGTTTTCAGGACATAAAATGTTAGCACCACTAGGTATAGGAGTTTTATATGGAAAAAAGGAATTATTAGATAATATGACTCCTTTCCTAATGGGTGGAGATATGATAGAATATGTATACGAGCAAGATACAACTTTTGCAAGTCTTCCAAATAAATTTGAAGCAGGAACTCAAAATGTAGAAGGTGTTATTGGATTAGGTGCTGCAATAGATTATATAGAAAGTTTAGGTTACGATAAAATAGAGCAAATAGAAAGGGAAATAGTTCATTATGCAATAGAAGAATTAAGAAAGTTAAACTTTCTAGATTTGTATTTAACAAAAAATAATGAAAATCATTCTGCAGTTATTTCTTTTAATATTAAAGGAGTACATCCTCATGATGTTGCAAGTATATTAGATGCTGAAGGTGTATGTGTGCGTTCTGGAAATCATTGTGCACAGCCTCTAATGAGATTTTTAGGTATAGATTCTACTTGTAGAGCAAGCTTTTATATTTACAATACAAAAGAAGATGTAGATAGACTTGTAGAGGCTCTAAATAAAGCTTATAATATGTTTAAAAAATATATTAAAATTTAAAAAGAAAAGGAGAATTATCAAAGAATGGATAATTTAGATGAAGTCTACAACGAACTTATTATGGAGCATAGTATGAATTCATACAATAAAAAACACTTAGATAAAGCAGATTATTCAGAAATGGGACATAATCCAAATTGTGGAGATGAGATAACTTTAGAAGTAAAATTAGATGGCGATAAAATAAAAGATATGGCTTTTTCTGGACATGGATGTGCTATATCTCAAGCTTCAACTTCAATAATGATAGATACTTTAAAAGGAAAAGATATTAAAGAGGCAAAAGAAATTATAAAAACCTTTATTGGAATGATTAAAAGAGAAATTAAAGATGAAGAAGAATTAAAGAAATTAGAAGATGCAATTGCTTTTAGAAATGTATCAAATATGCCAGCTAGAGTAAAGTGTGCACTTTTGGCTTGGCATACTATAGAAGATATTCTAGATAAAAGAGAAAATGAAGGAACAGCTTCAATAGATTGTTGCCACAAATAAATTTAAGGAAAGAAAAAATATGGAAAAAGTATTACTAGGAATGAGTGGAGGCGTAGATAGTAGTGTTTCTGCGCTACTTTTAAAGCAAAAAGGATATGAAGTAATAGGAACTACACTCGAGATGTTTGCAAATACTAAAATAGCAGATATAGATGCAAAAAATATATGTAAAGCTATAGGAATAGAGCATTTTAGTTTTAACTCAAAAAATGAATTTAAAAAATATGTAATAGATGATTTTATTTCTTGTTATTCAAATTGTAAAACTCCAAATCCTTGTATTGAATGTAATAAATATATGAAGTTTGGAATAATGTTTGAAAAAGCAAAGGAATTAGGCTGTAAATATATAGCCACAGGTCATTATGCAAAAACAGAATTATCTGAAAAATATGGTAGATGGGTTCTAAAAAAATCTAAAGCTGGTAAAAAAGATCAAAGTTATTTCTTGTGGAGTATTCCAAAAGAATTAATTCCATACATATTATTTCCACTTGCAGATTTTGAAAGTAAGGAACAAATAAGAGAAATAGCAAGAGAAAATAATTTAAAAGTAGCAAATAAGCCAGATAGTGAAGATATTTGTTTTATTCCAGATGGAAACTATAAAAAATTCTTAGAAGAAAATTCAAATCTAAAAGCTAAAAAAGGAAATATAGTAAACTTAGAAGGAAAAATTTTAGGAGAGCATACTGGCTTATACAATTATACAATAGGACAAAGAAAAGGACTTGGTATTTCTAATCCAGTACCTCTTTTTGTACTTGGATTTAATAAAGAAAAAAATGAAGTTATTGTAGGAGAAGAGAACAAACTATATAAAAAAGAAATTTTTGTTAAAGACTACAATTTATTATTAGTAGATGAAATAAAAGAAGAAATAGAAGTAGAAGTAAAAACTAGATATTCTTCAAAAACTGCAAAAGCTAAAATAATAGAAGATGGAGACAAAATAAAAGTTACCTTTGAGGAGCCTCAAAGAGCAATTACACCAGGACAATCAGCTGTTTTTTATGTAGGAGATATAGTACTTGGAGGAGGTAAAATACAATAGGAAAGTTAAGAGAGTATATAGATAGCTTAAAACAAGATGTCGCCCAAATGGGTGATATGAGCGAAGAAGAAATAATTAGATATGTTTATATAAACTTAGGTCAGAAAATGGATTTTGATTTGCACTATACTTTTGGAAATAAGCAAGAAAGAACAAAAATTCTAAGAAGAAGTACAAGCGAAGAAGCTTTAGATAAAGCTATGGAAGACCATACAATTATATGTAAATCTTTATCGTATATATTAGAGAGAATATTAACAGAATTTGGTACTTCTATTAGAACAGTAACTGCTGAAAATGGCATACATGTATACAATATAGTAAAACTTAAAAATGGTAGAGAATATATTTTAGATTTAGAAGATGACTTAGAATATATTCAATCTGGAGCAAAAACACAGGCTTTTGGCTTACCACTAGATGAGAATAAGCAAAAAGATGATAAAGAAAATATGATTGATGATGATACTTTAAGAAAAATTGATACTGAAAAAATAAAATATATACCAGAAGGATATTATTTAGAAGATATAGCTTGGATGTTAAAAAAAGCAATTGAGCCAGGAAGTGCAGAATTCGATACTAGATTAGACTTACTTTTAAAAAATTTAGAAGTATATAGAGATATGAGAAATGTGGGCTATAGAGAAAGAATAAGATATCACAATAGATTAATGGAAATGGTTTTAGAACCAAAAGACTTTAGAAAAATAAATCAAGTAGATTGCTATAGAGTGGAAGATGGAGAAAAGAATTTTCAATCTTGTTTAGTTGTAGATATGCCAAAAGATAAAAGAAAAGCCTTTTTATTTTCTTATGAACATAATTGCTATGAAGAAATATCAATGGAAAAATTAGCAGAAGAAGTTAAAAACGGACTAAATGCTAAAGGTGGTCATATTCCAGGCTTAAAAAATTACTTAAAAGAAGACCAAGATGCAAGATAAAAGTTTTAAATAAACTATATTATAGAATCTATAATTAATAGATTAAGGTTTATAGGTAGCCTTCTAAAAACCTAAATATATTATAAGGTTAAG
>CALXPP010000020.1 GCA_944390345.1 uncultured Clostridia bacterium | reverse complement strand
ATTCCTAAAGAAGCTGCTACTTTTGTAGTAATCCCAACAATACTAAAAAATAAAGAAAAAGTTGAAGAAATGATGAAAAAATTAGAAGTATATTATTTAGCAAATAAATTAGATAATATATATTTTGCACTATTAGGTGATTGTTCAGAAGAGAAAAACAAAATGATGCCTTTTGATAAAGAAGTGATTGATGCTGGTAAATATTGGGAAGAGTATTTAAATAAAAAATATAGTACTAATGATTTTCCAAAATTTCATTTTTTGTATAGAAAAAGAAAGTGGAGTAATACAGAAAAATCATATATTGGTTGGGAACGAAAAAGAGGATTATTAGTAAGCTTTAATGAGTATATATCTAAGAAAAGAGAAAATAATTTTTTAGAAAATTCAATAGAGAAAAACAAAAATAAATTACCAAAAATAAAATATATTATAACATTAGATAGCGATACAAATTTAGTATTAGACTCTGCTTCAAAGTTAATTGGAGCAATGAGCCATATTTTAAATAGACCTATAATAAAAGAAAAAAGAGTAGTAAAGGGATATGGGATTATGCAGCCTAGAATAGGTTTAAGTTTAGAAAATGCTCAGAAAACTCATTTTGTAGAACTATATAGTATGCAAGGTGGAATCGACTTATATTCCAATGCAATTTCAGATATCTATCAGGATTATTTCAAGGAAGGTATTTTTACAGGTAAAGGTATATATGACTTGCAGGCTTATAATGAAGTTCTGCTAAATGAAATACCAGAAAATACTGTACTTAGCCACGATTTGTTAGAAGGAAATTATTTAAGATGCGGATTAATTGGTGATGTAATGTTATTAGATGGATATCCTTTTAAATATATTTCATATATAAAAAGGAATCATAGATGGGTAAGACGGAGACTGGCAAATTATTAAGTGGCTAAAAAGTAAAAATTTAAATGAGCTATCAAAATTTAAAATTTATGATAATTTAAGAAGAAGCTTAGTAAATATTTTTGCTTTTGTAGGAATTTTACTGGGTATAATATTTAGCAAATATAATTTTGTTTTTAATACTTTAATTAGTATTTCTATATTTTCAGTAGTAATATCTTATATTTTAGATATATTAAATATAATAATTTTTAAAGAGAGTTATATAGAAGGTGAAATCTATGCAGATAAAAAATTTTCAAAAGATATAGGAAATGTAAAGAAAAGTTTTTTAAAAATAGTTCTGCAGATAGCTTTTTTACCTTATGAAACTTATGAAAATTTAGATGCAATAATAAAAAGCATTTATAGAATGAAAAAAAAGGAAAAACTTTTAGAGTGGGTAACAGCAGAAGCAGGAGAAAGACAAGCAAAAACAGACTTGAAATCTTATATTAAAGAAATGCTAATTAATCTAATTTTTGGTGCAATATTTTTATTTGTAAACAATCTTGCAATTAGATTAATAGGAATATTATGGATTATAGGACCATTTATAGCATGGTATATAAGTTTAGAAAGAAGTAAAGAAGAAGAAATTTCTGAAATAGATAAGGGATATTTAAAGGAAATTGCAAGAAAAACTTGGAATTTTTTTGAAAGCTATATTACTGCAGAGAATCATTATTTGATGATAGACAATTATCAAGAAGATAGAGAAAAGAAGATTGTAAATAGAACTTCTTCAACAAATATAGGATTATCTTTAATAGCAGTTATATCGGCCTGTGATTTAGATTTTATATCTTTTTCAGTAGCAAAAAAATATATAGAAAATATCTTAAATACTATAAATAATTTAGCAAAATGGAATGGACATTTATACAATTGGTACGATACTAAAACTTTAGAACCTTTAATTCCAAGATATATTTCTACTGTTGATAGTGGAAATTTTGTTGGATATTTGTATGTTTTAAAACAATTTTTAATAGAGCATAGGGAAGAAGACTTAGAATTTCTGATACAAAATGTAGATAAATTAATAAGAGAAGTGGATTTTTCAGTTTTATATAGTGAAGAAAATAAATTATTCTCAATAGGTTTTAATTTAGAGGAAAATAAGCTTACAGATTCATATTATGATTTTTTAGCTTCAGAAGCAAGACAAGCAAGTTTAATAGCAATTGCTAAAAAAGATGTATCTAGTAGACATTGGAATTATCTAAGTAGAACTCTTACAACTTTAAAAGGTTATAAAGGACTAATATCTTGGTCTGGCACAGCATTTGAATATTTAATGCCAAATATAAATATAAAAGCTTATTCTGGTAGTTTAATAGATGAATCAAATAAATTTGCTGTAATGTGTCAAATGGAATATGCAAAAAAAATGGATATACCATGGGGAATTTCCGAATCAGCATATAGTCTAAAAGATTTATATAATAACTATCAATATAAAGCTTTTGGAATACCATGGTTAGGACTAAAAAGAGGACTAGAAAATGATATAGTAGTATCACCTTATAGTACATTTTTAGCTTTAGGTGAAGCTAGAAGTTCTGCTATAAAAAATATTAAAAGATTACAGAATTTAGGAGCTGTTCAAAAATTTGGTTTTTATGAAGCTATTGATTTTACTAAAACAAGATTAAAACCAAAACAAGAATATGAATTAGTAAAAACTTATATGGCACATCATCAAGCTTTAATTTTATTATCTATAGACAATTGTTTAAGCGATAATATTTTACAAAAAAGATTTAATCAAAATCCTGAAATAGAAGCTATAGATATTTTATTGCAAGAAAGAATGCCAATTAATATGATATTAACAAAGGAATATAAAGAGAAAATAAATAATGTAAAAATTAATTTAGATTCTTCATATAATGAAAGAATTATAGAAAAACATCATCCAATATATAGAAATCTAGGAATAATTTCTAATGAAGACTATAAAATTATAGCTGATGATTTAGGAAATAGCTCTAGTGAGTACAAAGGAAATTTAATATACCAATTTAAAGAAACAAAAGAAGGAAAACAAGGGGTGCTATTTTATATTAAAAATATAAAAAACAAAGAATTAATTAATCCATATGAAGCTTCAAAAGTAGTTTTTGCACCTGATAAAATATCTTTTATAAAAGTAGAAGGAAAATTAAAGCTAAAGACAAGTGTTGTTGTAGATCCAAACAAATCGATAGAAGTAAGAAATATAGATATAGAAAATATAGGAAGTACAGAGGAAATTTATGAATTAATAAGTGAAGTAGAACCTGTATTAAGTCCAAAAATGCAAGAATATTCTCATCCTGCTTTTAATAAATTATTTTTACAAGCAGAGAAAGAAAATAATATATTTTATATAACCAGAAAGAATCGTTTGGGCGAAGAATATTTACACTTAGCAGTAATGTTATACACAGAAGATGAACAAATTGTGGACTTAGAGTTTGAAATTGACAAAGAAAAATATTATGGAAGAAATGAAACTACTATACCAGAGATAATAAAGGAAAATAGAAGATTCTCTAGTGAAATGAAAGAGGTTACAGATTTAATTTTAGCAATGAAAAAAACTTTTAAAATTTTTCCAGGAGAAAAGAAAAGAGTTAGTTTGGTTTTAATGGTTTCTGAAGAAAAAGATATATTAAAAGAAAATATGAAAAAATTACAAACTGCTCAGGAATTTTCTAGAATTGAGGAAATTGCTAAAGTAAGAAGCGAAGAAGAGCTACAATTTTTGCAAATTAAAGGCAAAGAATTGAAAGTTTACCAGAAGATGTTAGATTATATTTTGTTATCTGCGCCAAACTATAAAATGTCACAGAACAAAATCTATAAAAAAGATAATTTATGGAGATTTGGTATTTCTGGTGACAACCCTATTATAGTTGTTAAATTGAAAAAATTAGAAGAGGTTGGAGATTTAAAACAGGTTTTAAAAGCTTATGAATATTTTAGAGCAAAATCGATTTTAATAGACTTAGTAATATTAGATGAGGAAGACAATATTTACGAAAAATATGTAGCAAATAGTATAGAAGAATTAATTTCAGAAAAACAACTACAATATTTGAAAAACACTAATGGTGGTATTTTTGTAATAGAAATAAATCAGAAAAATAAAGAAGAAATTGAAACTATATTATTAAAATCAAAACTTATTATAGATTTAGGAAAAACAAATCTAAGTTTGCTTATTCAAAAACTGGAAGATAGAAGAAGTAAAAGCTATAAAAAAGTAGAAAGAAAAATTGTAGAAAAAAATACAGAAGAAATTTTACCATTAGTAACTGAAGAATTGAAGTTTTTTAATGGGTATGGTGGTTTTACTCAAGATGGAAAAGAATATCATATTTATACTAACTTAGAGAATAAAACTCCATTAGCATGGTCTCATATAATTGCAAATAAGTTTTTTGGAAGTTTAGTAACAGATAATTTTAGTGGATATACTTGGAATAAAAATAGTAGACTAAATAGACTTACTGCTTGGAGTAATAAACCTATATCTAATCCAGCTTCAGAAATCTGGTATATTATAGAAAATAATACTGTATGGACAATTAATAGTGGTGTAAATCCAAATCAAAACTATTATTATATTAATTATGGATTTGGATATGCAAAGTATAAAAATATTAATAATGAGCTATTGCAAGAAGTAGAAGTATTTGTTCCAGAAGATGAGCCATTAAAAATCAATCAAGTAAAGATAAAAAATACAGCTAATAAAGAAAGAAAAATAAAACTACTAATATATATAAAAACAGTTTTAGGAGAAGATGAAATATTAACTAATGGAAATATAGAAGTAACTAAGGAAGGAAATATTATTTATGCAAAAAATATCTTAGAAGAAGAACCTTTTGACAGGCCAATGTTTATAACTAGCGATTTAAAAATTACGAGTTTTACTGGCAATAAAGAAGTCTTTTTAGGTTCAGAAACTTTAAAGCATCCAAGAGCTTTATATGAAAAATTAGATCAAAAAAATGGTTTAGGAAAAGCTTCTTGCGTAGCACTTGAAATGGAAATTGTCTTAGCAGCCTATGAGGTAAAAGAATTTGCTGTAATTTTAGGAGAAGAAAGTAAAGAAAAAATACCAGAACTTGCAAATTTCTTTTTAGACAAAAGAAATAGGGAAGAAACTATGCAAAAGGTAAAACAAAATTGGAATAATATAACTCAAACTTTAAATGTAAAAACTCCTTCTGAAAGCCTAAATCTTTTGTTAAATGGTTGGCTTATATATCAAACTTTAACTAGTAGATTATATGGGAAAACTGGATTTTTTCAATCTGGTGGAGCTTATGGCTTTAGAGATCAATTACAAGACTGTCTAGGAATGAAATTTATAGATAGTAAAATGCTAGAAGAACAGATTATTAATTGTGCTGGTCATCAATTTATAGAAGGAGATGTACTCCATTGGTGGCATAGTGAAACCAAAAGAGGAATAAGAACCAGATTTTCAGATGACTTATTGTGGCTTGTATATGCAGTGCTTGAATATATTGAATTTACTAATAATCCAGCTATTTTGGATTTTGAAGTAGAATATTTATCAGGAGAAAATTTAAAGGAAGATGAATTAGAAAAATATGATATTTATCACAAAAGTGATATAAAAGAAAGCATATATGAGCATTGTAACAAATCGATACAAAAAGTTATTTCAAGAGGTTTAGAGCCATTCCCTAAAATTGGAATAGGAGATTGGAATGATGGTTTTAGTGAAGTTGGAGCAAAAGGAAAAGGGCAGAGTATATGGCTTGGTTTCTTCTTATATGACATTTTAAATAGATGGATACCGATTTGCAAACAAAAACAAGATGAAGAAAAAGTAAAACAATATGAAGAAGTTAAAGAAAAATTAAAAAAAGCTTTAAACACAGAAGGCTGGGATGGAAGATGGTATAAAAGAGCTATTACAGATGAAGGTAAAGTAATAGGTAGTATGAATTCAGAAGAAGCTAGAATAGATAGCTTAAGCCAAAGCTGGTCTGTTATTTCCAATGCAGGAGATAATGATAAAAAATTTATAAGCATAGAAGCAGTAAGAAATAATTTAGTAGATTATGAAAATCAAATTATTAAATTATTTGATCCACCTTTTGAAAAGAGCTCTATTAAAGCCGGATATATAAAAGGATATAAACCAGGTATTAGAGAAAATGGAGGACAATACACTCATGCAGCAATATGGTATATAATGGCAGAAGCAAGACTTGGTTTTGGAGATAATGCTGTAAAAATGCTAGAAATGATAAACCCTATAAACCATTCCAATACTAGAGAAAAAGCTCAAAAATATAAAATAGAACCTTATAGTATAGCAGCTGATATTTATTCAAATAAAGACTTAATAGGCAGAGGTGGTTGGAGTTTATATACCGGCTCAAGTAGTTGGTACTATAAAGTAGCCATAGAAGAAATATTAGGCTTAAAATTAAAAAATGGATATTTATCTGTAAATCCTTGTATAGATAAAAGTTGGAAAGAGTATGAAATACGCTATAAATATAAAACTAGCCTTTATCAAATAAAAGTAAAAAATTTAAAAGAAAAAAATACTGGTGTAGAAAAATTTATACTAAATGGAGTAGAAATAAAAGAAAAAAAGATATTATTACAAGATAATGGTAAAATTAATACAATTGAAATTCAGATGTAATAAAATTGAAAAAAATTTGAAAAGAACTTGTACAAAAACTTGAAATATGATATAACTTAAAAAGAAATAAGAGATAACAGTATTAGAAATTCGGAAAGGCGGTAGAATTGTGGAAAATATAGTAGTTGAAAAAGATAAAAAAACCATTTTAGTAGTAGATGATGAAGATAATATCAGAGATTTGCTAGTTTTTAATTTACAAAAAGAGGGATATAATACTTTGGAAGCACAAGATGGAATTGCTGCAGTTGATATGGCTTTAGAAAAAAAACCAGATTTAATTTTACTAGATGTAATGATTCCAAAATTAGATGGAATTTCAGTTTGCAAAAAAATTCGTTATGCTTTAAATATTTCTAATATTCCAATTTTAATGATTTCAGCAAAAGATAGCGAATCAGATAAAATTGTCGGATTAGAAATGGGAGCAGATGATTATATAACAAAGCCTTTCCAAATAAGAGAGGTTATGGCGAGAATAAAAGCTAACCTAAGAAAAGCAGAATTAAATGCCAATTATGAAAATAATCAAAATTCAAAAGCAAACGATAAAAATAGTATTATAAAAGTAGGAGATTTAACTTTAGATACTAAAAAAGTTGAAGTCAAAGTTAAAGGAGAAGTTATAAATCTTACTAAAAAGGAATTTGATGTATTAAAATATTTAGCAAGTCAGCCAGGTCAAGTTGTAACTAGAGAAATGCTACTTCGAGATGTTTGGGAATATGAAGAATATGTTGGAGCAATTAGAACTATTGATGTTACAATGAATCGTATCAGAGACAAAATAGAAAAAGACAAAGCAAATCCAAAGATATTAATAACTAAAAGAGGCGTAGGATATTATGTAACAGATAAAACTTAAGCTAGTTTCTAATAAAAAAAGTACTACTATTAAAATAGTAGTACTTTTTTATCTAATACGAAAGTTTTACAAATTTACTATTAGATGTATGCTTTTGTTGTTTAAAATTTTACATTTTTTTATCAAATTAAAATTATACTTGAATATAAGAGAATATAAGTATATAATATAGAAAATTGGGTGTTTTCACTCATAAAGTAGGAGTAAATTATGCTAAAAAACATACAAACTAAAATTATTATGGTTTTTGTGATTTTTGGAATAATTGTAACTACTGCTATTAGTATGTTGTCAATATATCATATAAGAAAAATAGAAGTATATGAAACAGCTATAGATGAAGAAAATATGGAGGAAATATTTGTTAGAACAGATAGGGCAGAAAAACAAATTTTATTTTGTTCAATTGTTTTTTTGCTAACTTCTTTAGGTCTTGGAATAGTGGTTTCAAAAATATTAATAAGTCCATTTTCGAGACTTTTGAAAAGTGCAGAAAAAATTGTAAAAGGTGAGAGAATAGACGAAAAATATCTAGAAAGTAATCTTCAAAACCCAAGTAGTAAAAGCGAGATAGATGAATTAGTAGAAGCCCTTGGCACAATGAATAAGGAGCTAAAAGAAAATTTAAATGAAGTTACAAGACAAAAAAAGCAAATAGAAACAATATTACTTCATATGACAGATGGAATTATAGCTTTTAATATTGAGGGAAAAATTATTCATATAAATCATGCAGCTAAAACACTTTTAAATGTAAAAGAAAATGAAAGCTTTGAAGATATTTTTGAAAAATTCAATGTAGATATAAATATGGAAAAAATAATATATTTGGAAAATTGGACATCTTCAGAGAAAAAAATTAGTGTGAATAATAAAAATATTAATTTATTTTTTGCCCCTTTTAAAAATGAAAACGATAGACCAGCAGGAGTTATAGTTGTAATTCAAGATATTACAGAACATGTAAAACTAGATAGTATGAGGAAGGAATTTGTTGCTGATGTATCTCATGAGCTAAAAACACCAATTACTTCTATAATGGGATATGCAGATACAATTTTAGAAAATGATTTAGATCAAGAAACACAAAAGAATTTTTTAAAAAGAATTTCTTCAGAAGCACAAAGAATGTCTAATTTAGTATATGATTTATTAACCTTATCTAGATATGATAGCTCAAGAGTAAAACTAGAAAAAACGGAATTTGATTTAGGTGAGCTTGTAAAGTACACTTTTGATGGTTTAAAACTAGAAATGGATAAGAAATCAATAACTGGAGAATGCTTTGTAACTTCAAATGTTCCACTAGTGTATGCTGATAAAAGTGGAATTCAAAGAGTTATAATAAACATTTTAACAAATGCAATTAAATATACTAAAGAAAATGGCACAGTAAAAACATATGTAGGTTTTGTATATAATGATGCATATATAAAAATAATAGATACAGGTATAGGAATTTCTAAAGAGGATTTAAATAGAATTTTTGATAGATTTTATAGAGTAGATAAATCTAGAACAAGAGAAATGGGTGGAACAGGCTTAGGTCTTTCTATAGCAAAAGAAATACTTGATAAGAATGATGGTAGAATAGATATAAAAAGTGAACTTGGAAAAGGAACAGAAGTTGTTATTAGAATACCAACTAAGCAAGGTCTAGAAAAATATAATAAAGAAGAAAATAAAAATTTAACAAAAGAAGATTAATGGAGGTTTTTATGAAGGAAAAAGGAAGAAAAAAATTGATAGCTGGATTAGCAAGTACTCTAATGTTTTTTGGAAAAAATGTGTATGCAACATCTAGTACTGCATCAACATCTTCTAGTGGGAAAATAGGTTTTGTAATAGGATTAGTTTTAGTTTTAGCAGTATTAACTTTAGGTTATAAAATGGACAAAAATTCTGAAAAGGAACCAAAAGAACCAAAGCCAAAAAAAGATAAAAAAATGAAAAAAGATTTAGAATCTAAAGAAGATTTAGATGTAAGTGCAGAAAATGATATTCCTTATGAATCTGAAAATAATGAAAAATATGAACCAGAAAATGTGGAGGTAAAAGACTTAGCTGAGGATACTGAATATGAAGAAGATGAAGTTACAAAAATAGAGAATGATATAGATCAGCTAGAAGATACAAGCAGTGCTTCTGAAAGTTCCGATTTTGATTCTACAATGGTATTTAGTATGAAACCAGAAGACAAAGTTGTAAATAATATCGAGCCTCAAGTAGAAAATGATGTACCCGAAGAAGAACCAGAAAATGAAGACTATGAAATTGGTGATTTAAATGAGAAAATAGATGAACTAGATGATTTAGATGATATCGATGAAAATATTGTAAATGAAAAAATGCTTGAGCTAGAAAAAAATAATGATGAAGTAGAAAATCCAGAAGAATTTATAAACAATTTAAAAAAATATGAAAATGATGTTAGTGATTTTGCAGGATTTACTACAAGCGATGAAAAATCAAAAGAAGAAGTTACATCTTTCTCTTTTGGAAATAGTATTGAAAAAGAAGAAAGCCAAGAAGATTTAAAAAAACATAAAAAATACACAAGAAAAAAGGAAACAAAAGAAGTAGAAGAAAAACTAACAGAAAATGCAGAAGAAAGCACTTCTGGTTTAGATACAGGCTTTTTAAATCAAATGGAAGAACAATTGATGAGAAATCAACAAGAAAGACTAAAAGAAGCAAAAGAAAAAGACCAAAAAAATAAAAAATAATTAAAGCTTGAAAGGAATTCTCGATGGATAGTAAAGTAAAAAATATTTTAGAATGGGTATATTGCATAATTATAGCTTTTGTTTTAGCTTTGTTATTTAGATATTTTATAGGTACACCAACTATTGTTAGACAAAGAAGTATGTATCCAACTCTGCAAGAAAATCAAAGATTGATTTTAAATAGAACCTTTAGATTTGGAAATAGTGTTCCAGAAAGAGGGAAAATTATTACCTTTGAGGCACCATCTAAAAACTATGAGACTTGGGAAGCTGATCAATCTAATCCAGTTGCAATTTATAATAATGAACCACAAGGTTTATTCAATAAATTTGTATACTATGTATTAGAATTAACAAAAAGAAGTTATATAAAAAGAGTTATTGCATTACCAGGAGAACATGTAAAAATAGAGAACGGAACTGTTTATATAAATGGTGAAGAATTAAAAGAAGATTATTTAGAGCCAGATGTTGTAACAGAATCAGAAGTATTTAATGATTTTATAGTTCCAGAAGGATATGTTTTTGCAATGGGAGATAATAGAACAAAAAGTACAGACTGTAGAAATTTTGGCTGCATACCTTTAGATAAAATAGAAGGAATAGTAATATTTAGATTTTGGCCATTTAGCGCCTTTGGAAAAGTGAAATAAAGGAATAGAAAATTGGAATTAAATAATATTATTGGAAACAAAGAAATAAAAGAATATTTAGAAACTTCGATAAAAGAAAATAATATTTTACATAGTTATTTATTTTTAGGAACAGAAGGAATAGGCAAGCGTATGCTTGCCGAAAAATTTGCAAGGGCAATTTTGTGCAAAGAAAATGGAAAAGATTACTGTACTTGCAAATCTTGTATTTGTTTTGATGGAAATAACCACCCAGATTATAGTTTAATAAATAGAGAAGGAGAAACTATAAAAATAGAAAAAATTAGAGAAATTACTAAAAAAGTAATAGAAAAGCCAATAGTTTCTGAGAGAAAAGTATATATAATAAATGACTCTGACAAAATGACAAAAGAAGCACAAAATTGTTTACTTAAAACACTAGAAGAACCACCAGAGTTTGTAACTTTAATTTTAATTTCTGCAAATAAAAATTTATTATTAAATACAATAAAATCTAGATGTATGAAATTAAAGTTTCAAGATATATCATCAGAAGAATTAAAGAAATTTGCAATAGAAAAATTACAATATAAGGATATTTCTGATAATATGCTTAAATCTTTTGGTGGTAGTATAGGAAGAGCTGAAAAACTAAAGGAAAATAATGAAAATTACAGAGGAATAGAAGAATTTACTAGATTATTAGTAAGCAAAAATAAACTAGAGACTATGCAAATGGGAAAAATACTATATGATAAAGAAAATATATACGATATTTTAGATTATTTAATAGTTTGTTTATATTCAAATAAAGAGCAAAATATAAAATATTTAAATTGCATAGATCTTGTAAATCAATGTATAACAAGACTTAAAGCTAATAGCAATTTTGATATGAGTATAGACTCTCTTATAATGAAAATGTGGGAGGAGTTAAATGAAAAAAGTAGCAGGAATTAGATTCAAAAGACCGGGAAAAATATATTATTTCGATTTTGGAGATTTAAACTTAGAAGCTGGAATGAATGTAATAGTTGATACTGCAATGGGAGAAGAATATGGCGAAGTTATATTTCCGGCTAAAGAAGTTTCAGAAGAAAATATAACAGAACCTTTGAAAAAGGTTATTCGTATAGCAAATGAAAAAGACAAAAAAATGCTAAAAGAATTTAAATCTAAAGAAAAAGAAGCTTTCAAAATATGTTCTGAAAAAATAAAGAAGCACGAATTACCAATGAAACTGGTAGATGTAGAATATAAGTATGATGGTTCAAAAGTAATTTTTTACTTTACAGCTGAAGGAAGAATAGATTTTAGAGAATTAGTAAAAGATTTAGCAGCTGTTTTTAGAACTAGAATTGAACTTAGACAAATTGGTGTTAGAGATGAAGTAAAAAGAATGGGTGGAAATGGAATTTGTGGAAGACAATTATGCTGTTGCTCTTTTTTAAGTAATTTTGAAACTGTTTCTATAAAAATGGCAAAAGAGCAAAATATATCTCTAAATCCTTCTAAGATTTCTGGAAATTGTGGAAGATTAATGTGCTGTTTAAAATATGAAGAAGAAGTATACCTAGAAAAAGCAAAAAGGCTTCCTAAAATTGGTGCAATTGTTAAATCAGAAGAAGGAACCGGTGAAGTAGTAGCAGTAGAAACTTTAAAAGAAATTATAAGAGTAAAATATCAAGATGGAGAAGATGTTTTTTATAAGAAACATAATGTAAAAGACTTAGTAGTTATAAAAGATGCACAGGAAGATGACAGTATAGTAGTAGAGAATGAAGAAGACTTAGAAGAATTAGAGAAATTAGAAAAACTAGAAAAAGCAGATAAAAATAATCAAGAAGAAGATATATAGGTTTGTAATTGATACAGTATGGGGAGTAAATAAATGAAAACACTAATAACAAATAGTTATATTTTAGACATGGTTGGGGATGAACCAAATATTAGAAAAGCAGATATTTTAATAGAGAATAATAAAATCGCAAGAATAGATAAGGAAATTATAGAAGAAGTAGATGAAAAAATAAATGCTAAAAACATGCTAGTAATGCCAGGACTAATAAATACACATACGCATTTAGCAATGAGTATATTTAGAGGCTATAAAGATGACAGAAAATTAATGGATTGGTTAGAAAATGCAATTTTTCCAGTAGAAGATAAGCTAAAACCAGAAGATATATATTGGAATTCTTATTTATCTTGCTTAGAAATGATTAAATCTGGAACTACAACTTGTAACGATATGTATTTTGGTATGAATAAAGCAATAGAAGCAATCGAAGTTACAGGACTTAGAGCAATAGTTGCTTGGAGTATAACAGATGACTCTATAAGAGATAAAATCGAGAAAACTAGAGAATATGCTAAAAGATATAATGATGATGAAAATAGTAGAATAACTGTATTTACTTCTCCTCATGCTCCATATTCTTGTAATCCAGATACTATTAAATTATGTGTAGATTTAGCAAAAGAATTAAAAACAGGTTTACACATACATTTAGCAGAAACTTTAAATGAAGTTAAAATAGTAAAAGATAGATATGGAAAAAGTGCAACCGAATATTTGGCAGATTTAGATGTGTTTGATGTACCAGTAGTATTAGCACATGGTATTTATATATCAGAAAAAGATATAAAGATATTGAAAGATCACAATATAAGAGGAGGAATTTCTCATAATCCAATAAGCAATTGTAAATTATCTTCTGGAATATGTGATGTTGTAAATTTGAGAAAAAATGAAATAAATGTAGGCCTTGGAACAGATGGAATTGGAAGTACAACTACTTTAGATATGTTTGAAGAAATGAAAACAGCAGCATATTTGCAAAAGGTAAATACAATGGAACCAACTGCAATTAAAGCTTATGATATATTAAAAATGTCAACTATAGAAGGGGCAAAAGTACTAGGCTTGGAAAATCAAATTGGTACTATAGAAGAAGGAAAAAAAGCAGATTTAATTTTTATAAAAACAGATAAACTACATTTATGTCCGGAAAATGATATATGTGCTAATATAGTATACTCAGCCAATGGCTCTGATGTAGATACTGTTATGATAGATGGTAAAATAATTATGCAAAATAGAAAAATGCGTAATATAAACGAAAGAGAAGTAATGAAACAAGTAAAAAAGATAGCAAAAAGATTATGCAAATAAATGTTAAATCTAAATATAATAAACAGAAAAAATAATAAATTAGAAAAAAGTACTTGAAAAAAATTCAAAAGTATAAGATAATAAATTTAGTTTAAGAGAATAGACTATTTGTAAAAATATATATAGGAGGAAGTTAAAATGGCTTATGTAATTTCTGATGAATGCATTAATTGTGGAGCTTGTGCAGGAGCTTGCCCTGTAAGTTGTATAAAACCAGGAGAAAATAAAATGGTAATAGACAAAGATTCTTGTATAGAATGTGGAACTTGTGCAGGAGTTTGCCCAGTTGGAGCACCAAAATTAGAAAACAATTAATTTTAAATTTAGATTTTCAGGATTTCGAAAAATTCTTGCCTAAATTTGGCAAGAATTTTTTTGGTAAAATTTAATTTTAGTACTTTATTTTTTTCAAAATTTGTAGTACAATATCTAAAAGCGATTAAATGTTCGTATATAAAATTGAGATATATAAACTTTTTAAAGATAATTTAAGAAGATAGGAGAGATTTTTATGAATAGAGAAGCAAATATTAGCGAAAAACTAATAGATGAAAAATCTATTGTACTAAAATATATGGGAATTCAAATTTCAAAAATGCGTAAGAAGAAAAAGCTTACAATAGAAGATATTGCAGATAAAACTCTTTTATCAGAAAGCTATATAAGAGCTATAGAAAAGGGTACATATGCTTGTTCAATTATAAATTTTTTAAAGATTTGTTTAGCTTTAAAAGTCAATCCAGATATATTTTTTGAAGAATATACAATACAAAGATCAGAAAAAATATATAAGTATTTACAAGGAGAAGATAAAGATATAGGAAGAAATATAATTCAATTTTTAAAAACACAGTAAACTATATTTTAATTTAAATATTAAAAAAGGAATCTAAAGTAATAATAAAATATGAATATAAGTAGGGTTAATCAATATGAAAGATAAAATATATAATATATTAAATAAATTTATTAAACTTATTAAAAAACTACAGAATTTTGTAAATGCTATACCATCTAAAATAAAAATTATTTTTTTAGTTGTGTTAGTTATAATTATATTAGTAACAATAATTTTATCAATTATAATTAATGAAAAGAGTAAGCAAAAATATGTATTATATGATGGTACAAATATAAGCGAAACTAAATATCCTCATTACAAAGAATTAATGGATAATCTTAAAGAAGAACATGCAAATTGGACTTTTACACTTTTTTACACAAGATTAGATTGGGAAGAAGTAATAAAAAATGAAGGGCATTCAGAATTAAGAAAGAATCCTTTAAATTTAATTCCAGATTCTTCTAAATATCCAGATAATTGGAAATGTGAAATTTGTGGAGACAAAACTTACGATAATGGAACATGGCTTTGTGCTTCAAATAGAGCAATAAAGTATCAGATGGATCCAAGAAATATTCTAAATAACGAGAATATATTCCAATTTGCAGAGTTAAAATATACAGAAGGAGCACAAACTATAGAAGGAGTAATGTCACTTACAGAAGATAGTTTTTTAGAAGGAGAAAGTATTGCAGAAGCTTTGGTTCAAGCTGGAAAAAATGTAAATGTAGACCCATATTTTATTACATCTAGACTAATACAAGAACAAGGAAGAGATGGAACTGTTTTATCACAAGGATATGAATATAATGGAATAATGGTATATAATCCATTTAATATAAATGCTACAGGAAATTCAAGAGACGAAATAATTGAAAATGCTGCTAAATATGCATATGAACAGGGCTGGGATACCATAGAAAAAGCCTTAATAGGCGGTGTAGATTTTGTACGAACTTCATATATAAATGTAGGGCAAAATACGCTATATTTACAAAAATTTGATGTTGTAAATACAGATGGAAAGCTATATACACATCAATATATGCAAAATTTGCTTGCTCCTGAGTCAGAAGCTAGCAATATGAAATCTATATATGAAGAATCAGACACAATAGACACAAATTTAAACTTTATAATACCTTTGTATGAAAATATGCCAGAAGAAATTTCAGAATATTAAAATATAAATGGAGTAATATGAACAGAAAAGAAGAATTAGAAAAATTAATAGTAGAATACGATAAATTACAAGAAAAATATGGAGCAAAAGAACTAAAATCTATCTACAATGGTGGAAAAGTAGAAAACCCAGAATTATGTTTTGTGTTTATGAATCCAACAGGAAGAAATATAGCATCATTGCCAGAGTGGAAGGGAATACAATCTCCATGGATTGGGACTAAAAATATATGGAAATTATTTTTTAAGATTGGATTATTAGACAAAGAAATATTCGAAAATATTGAACTAAAGAAGCCAGCAGACTGGGATGAAAGTTTTGCACAAAAAGTGTATGAAAATGTGGAAAAGCATAATTATTTTATAACTAATCTGGGTAAATGTACCCAATTAGATGCAAGACCATTATCAAACAGTGTATATATGAAATATTTAGAATTACTGTTTAAAGAGTTTGAAATAATTAAACCTAAAAAGATAATTACTTTTGGAAACCAAGTAAGTAGTATAATTTTAAATAAAAAAATATGTGTTTCAGAATGTAGAAAGAAGAAATTTAGTTTAAGAATAAAAGATGAAGAGTATACAGTATATCCTGTATATTATCCAATTGGAAATGGTATGAGAAATATAGATAAAGCAGTAGAAGATATAATAGAAATAATGAAAAGTAAATAATTTACATAATATTTTCAAAAAGTTGTTGACAAAATATTTTGTGTATGTAATAAAAATATATTCTAACATACCAAAATAAAAAGAAATTATAAATTAAAAATACATTCCTTGCCATAAATCCCTTTCACGCAAAATTCTATCTAAACCATTTAATACTAGCTTTTTATGCAAGTTCCATTCTGGAGCAACCAAAAGTTCCTTTGGAGCATCTCCACTAATTCTATGTATAATAAAATTTGGATTTATATGTGTAATTATAAATACTAAAGCATCTAAATAGTTTTCTAAAGAAATTGGATTATATTTTCCTGCATTATACATTTTTTCAAGTTCAGTATTTTTAACAACATAAGTAGAATGTATTTTTATACCTTGTAATTTGTGTTCATTTAAAAATTTCACAGTATTTTTTAAATCTGTTAAATCTTCATTAGGTAATCCTACCATTATATGGCAAACAACATCAATATCATATTTGTTTAGTAAAGCTACTGCATTTATAAAATCTTCAGAACTGTATCCTCTGTTAATAATTTTACCAGTACTATCATTTGAAGTTTGTAGACCAAGCTCTACACAAACATAATATTTTTGAGTATAAGTTTTAAGCAGTTTTACAATATCCTCGTTAATACAATCTGGTCTAGTGGCAACTTCTAATCCAACAATTCTATTATCAATTAATGCAGAATTATATTTTTCTTTTAAATTTTCTATACTATCGTAGGTATTAGAAAAATTTTGAAAATATGCAATAAATTTATTTGCTCTTTTACTTTTATAGGAATTAAAATAATTTTTTACCTGCTTAGAAATAGAGTTTTTTACGCTTTCAATATGGGCATTTTTATCTAATGAATTAAGTAAGTTTCTATTTCCATTTATTCGTAAAATATGCTCACCAGAACCTTTTTCACTGCAAAAAATACAACCTTTTTTACTGCAAGAGCCATCTCTATTAGGACAAGTGAAATGTCCGTCAATACATATTTTTAAAGTGCGTTCTCCAAATTTATTTTTTAAATAAGTATTTAAATGTTTATATCTTTCTTTTTCCATAAAATTAGTATATCAGAAATATTTTCAAATATCAAACATAAGAATTGAATTGATATTTTGAATTGGTTATAATTATAATTAAATAAATAAAATAGGAGTAAAAAATGAAAGAAAAATGGGATATATATAATGAGGAAAAAAGACAGACTGGAAAAAAATGTTTTAGAGATGTGAGAAAATTAAAATCAGGAGAATATCATTTAGTAGTTACGGCAATTATATTAAATGAAAACAACGAAATATTAATTTCAAAAAGAGCAGGCTACAAAACACACCCCAATATGTGGGAATGTTGTGGTGGCTCTGTAAAATCAGGTGAAAGCAGTTTAGAAGGGATGCTAAGAGAGATAAAGGAAGAATTAGGAATTGTTTTTAATAAAAGAGAGGCAATGTATTTAAAAACTATAAAGAGTGAAGAAAATCATGATTTTAAAGACTTGTGGGTATTTAAAAGAAACATTAAAGATAATGAAATTACAAAGCCAGATGGGGAAGTTATAGATACTAAATGGGTTAAAATAGAAGAATTTAACAAAATGCTAAATAATAATGAATTTGTGCCAACTATAGATTTTAATGAAGATTTATACAATAGAGCAATTATTTTAAAACCAAATTTAAATTATGAGTATATTGGAAAAATTGTAGATATAGAAATAGATAGACCTTTAGCAAGCAGACATCCAAAGTATAAAGATTTCATTTATCCAATTAATTATGGATTTGTTCCAAATACAGTTAGTGGAGACGGAGAAGAACTAGATTGCTATATTATAGATTTAGACAAAAAAGTACAAAAGGTTTCGGGAAAATGTATAGGAATTATAAATAGACTAAATGATTGTGAAGATAAATTAATAATTACTGTAAAAGATGAAGAATATAGTAATGAAGAAATTTTAAATAAAGTGAATTTTCAAGAACAATTCTTTATTAGTGAGTTAATTAGATAAAAAACATATAAATTGATAAACTTGTATATTGATTTTTCTAAAAAAATTTCATATAATAACTTTGTAAAATTACAAACGACAATATAAATTGTAATAGTATATACTATTATTTTTATAAAGTTAAAAATAAAGTTAGGAGGTTAATTATGAACAACTTAATCGAAATTCGTTGGCATGGTAGAGGTGGACAAGGTGCAAAAACAGCTTCTTTACTTTTAGCAGATGCTGCATTTAATACTGGAAAATATATTCAAGGTTTTCCAGAATATGGTCCAGAAAGAATGGGAGCACCAATTACTGCATATAACCGTATCAGTAATGAGCCAATTACAGTTCATAGCAATATTTATTATCCAGATTATGTAGTTGTTGTAGATGATACATTACTAGATTCAGTAGATGTTACAGCAGGTCTAAAACCTGATGGTGCAATAGTAGTTAATTCAACACTTGACAATGAAACATTAAAAGGAAAACTAAAAAATTATTCTGGTGCAATTTACAAAATTGATGCTAGAAAAATTTCTTTAGAAACTTTAGGTAAGTATTTTCCAAATACACCAATGCTTGCTGCAATTGTAAAAGTTTCAAATATTATGACAGAAGAAGAATTTATGAAGGATATGGTAGGTTCTTTTAAACATAAATTTGCAAAAAAACCAGATGTAATTGATGGAAATATGAAAGCTTTGGAAATAGCTTTAAAAGAAGTAGAAAAAATAAATTAGAAAGGATGATAAACATGACAGAGGATAGAATAAATAAAGATACTCCTTACCAAGATTTAACAATTGGTGGAAATATTTATGAAGCTGGTAATGCTAAAGAATTTAAAACTGGTGATTGGCGTTCTATAAAGCCTGTTTGGAAACCAGATTTATGCAAACAATGTGGACTTTGTTTTCCAGTTTGTCCAGATGATGCAATTCCAGTAAATAAAGAATGTAAAAGAGAAGATTTTGATTATGATGCTTGTAAAGGCTGTGGTGTTTGTGCTAAAGTTTGTCCTTTTAAAGCAATAGTAATGGAATAGAAAGGAGATTATTATGGGAATTAGAGAAAGATTAAGTGGAAATGAAGCTGCTGCAACAGCCATGAAACAAATTAATCCAGATGTTGTAGCTGCATTTCCAATTACTCCATCAACAGAAATACCACAGTATTTTTCAACTTTTGTAAGTAATGGAGTAGTAGATACTGAATTCGTAGCAGTAGAAAGTGAACATAGTGCAATGAGTGCTTGTATAGGAGCAGAAGCTGCTGGTGCTAGAGCAATGACTGCTACATCAGCAAATGGATTGTCTTTAATGTGGGAGATGATATATATTGCATCTAGCTTGAGGCTTCCAATTGTTATGTCTTTAGTAAATAGAGCAGTTTCAGGACCTTTAAATATACACTGTGATCATTCAGATGCTATGGGAGTCAGAGATAGCGGATGGATTCAATTATTTTCAGAGACAAATCAAGAAGCTTACGATAATTTAATAATGGCACACAGAATAGCAGAGAATAAAGATGTTTTACTTCCTCTTATGGTTTGTCAAGATGGATTTATAACTTCACATTCTATTGAAAATATAGAGCTTATAGAAGATGAAAAAGTTAAAGAGTTTGTTGGTAAGTATAAGCCAGAACATTACCTATTAAATAAGCAGGAACCAATTGCAATAGGACCTTTAGATGTACAAACTTATTTATTTGAACATAAAGCACAACAAGCAAAAGCAATGGAAGCTGCAAAAAAAGTTATATTAGAAGTTGCAGAAGATTTTGAAAAATTAACAGGAAGAAAATATGGATTCTTTGAAGAATATAAATTAGAAGATGCAGAGATTGCTATTGTTTGTATGAACTCAACAGCAGGAACTGCAAAAGCTACTGTAAATAGATTAAGAGAACAAGGAATAAAAGCAGGTCTTTTAAAAGTTAGAGTATTTAGACCATTCCCTGCAAAAGAAATAGCAGAGGCTTTAAAAAATTTAAAAGCTGTAGCTGTTTTAGATAAAGCAGATTCTTTAAATGCAGCAGGGGGAGCTTTATTTGAAGATATTACTTCAGGAATGTTTGTAAACAATGTTCAAGTTCCAACTGTAAACTATGTTTATGGTATTGGAGGAAGAGATACTACTGTTGAAGAATTAGAAAAAGTATATAAAGATTTATTAGAAATAAAGGAAAGCGGAAAAATCGAAAATCCTTATAGATATTTAGGTTTAAGGGGGGAAAATTAAATGGCATATAATCATAAAGAAATTATAGCAAATAGGCCTTCAAGGCTTACATCTGGACATAGAATGTGTGCAGGTTGTGGAGCACCACCAGTAGCTAGAATGATACTTCGTGCTGTAAAACCAGAAGATCATGTAGTAGTTTCAAATGCTACAGGTTGTATGGAAGTATCTACATTCCTTTATCCATACACAGCTTGGACAGATTCATATATTCATACTGCTTTTGAGAATGCAGCAGCTACATTATCTGGAGTAGAAGCAGCTTACAAAGCAATGAAAGCTACTGGAAAACTACCAGAAAATGAAGTTACAAAATTTATTGCTTTTGGTGGAGATGGTGGGACTTACGACATAGGACTTCAAAGTTTATCTGGAGCTATGGAAAGAGGACATGATTTATTATATGTTTGCTACGATAATGGAGCATATATGAATACTGGTATTCAACGTTCATCTGCAACACCAAAATTTGCAGATACAACAACATCACCAGCTGGCACAAAAATTCCTGGAAAAATGCAATCTCGTAAAGATTTAGCTAAAATTATGGTAGGTCATCATTTACCTTATGTTGCACAAAGTATAGCATATATGAATTTTAAAGATTTATATGAAAAAGCAGAAAAAGCTATATATACAGAGGGACCAACATTTTTAAATGTATTAGCACCTTGCCCAAGAGGTTGGGGATATAATACAGAAGATTTAATGCTTATAAATAAATTAGCTGTTGAAACATGTTATTGGCCTTTATATGAAGTAGTAGATGGGGTTTACCATATTACTTATAAACCAGCTAAAAAACTTCCAGTAGAGGAATTTTTAAGACCACAAAAGAGATTTAAACATATGTTTAAGCCAGGAAACGAGTGGATGATAGAAGAATTCCAAAAAGAAGTAGATAATAGATGGCAAGAATTATTAGACTTAGAAGAAATGACAAATAAAAACAAGGAAAATTAAATATAGAAATAAAAAAATTTATACTACTAACAAAGTATAAAACTATTTTGTTAGTAGTATTTTTTTGTAAAAAAGTAGAAAATCAATAAAATATTACAAAAATATTACAAAAAAACAGCTATATTCATTGACTTTTTACGAAAAAAAATATAATATATATAAGTAAAAATGAAAAATATGATTTTGGGTGATAATAAACAAAATATTTTATATTAACCAAGAAGTATTATTAAACATAGTTTTAAGGAGGATAACTAATGGGAGAAGTTATTGTAATAACATCAGGTAAAGGTGGTGTTGGAAAAACAACAACAACAGCAAATTTAGGTTCTGCTTTAGCATTAGCAGGAAAAAAAGTAGCATTAGTAGATACCGACATTGGACTTAGAAATTTAGATGTTGTTATGGGGCTTGAAAACAGAATCGTATATGATTTAGTAGATGTAATTGAGGAAAAATGCAAATTAAGACAAGCATTAATTAAAGACAAAAGATTTAAAGAGCTTTTCTTGCTTCCAGCTGCCCAAACGAAAGATAAGACAGCAATTAACGAAGAACAAATGAAAGAATTAGTTAAAAAATTAAAAGAAGAATTTGATTATATACTAATTGATTGCCCAGCTGGAATTGAACAAGGTTTTAAAAATGCAATTGCTGGTGCAGATAGAGCTTTAGTAGTTACTACAGCTGAAATATCTGCAATCCGTGATGCAGATAGAATAATAGGATTATTAGAATCATCTGACATAAGAAATCCAGAATTAATAGTAAATCGTTTAAAACCAAATATGGTAAGGCGTGGAGAAATGATGGATGTAGATGATATAGTAGATTTATTATCTATAAGCTTAATTGGTGTAGTACCAGATGATGAATATATTATAACTCAAACCAATAAAGGAGAACCTGTTATTTCAAATAAAAAGGCTCCTGCCGGAAAAGCATATATTGAAATATCAAGAAGAATTTTAGGAGAAAATATTGAGGTTACTGTACCAGGAAAGGAAACAGGTTTTTTTGCTAGGCTAAAAAGAATATTTGGAAAAGCTTAAATCATAATTAGAGGGGAAGAAGTAAAATGTTTGAAAATTTTGGAAATTTTTTCAAAAAAATGGTTAAGCCAGAAACTGCCGAAGAAGTAGAATCAAAAGAAGCAGCAAAAGAAAGATTACAATTGGTATTAATGCAAGATAGAGCAAATGTATCTGCAGACTTTTTAGAACTTATGAAGCAAGAGATTATAGATGTTATAAAAAAGTATATAGAAGTTGATGAAAATGCTATAGATGTAAGACTTACTACTCAAGTAAATGAAGATGGAACTAATGGAGCACCACTTCTATATGCCAATATTCCTATTGTAAATATAAAAAATGAAATGAAAGTTGAAAAAAACAAAAATAGTGAATTACAATCTACTCCTAAAGAATTAGTAGAAGAAGTAGAAGAAGTAGAAGAAGTAGAAAACGAGAAAGAGGAAAAAGTAGAAGAAACACCAGTACTAGATGAGAAAGTTCTAAAAGAGTTAAATGGCGAAGAAGAAACAAACCAAAAGGAAGATGAATCAACCTCTAAAGAAGAAATAAAACTAGAAGAAAGCAAGGATATTTCTAATGAAGAAATAGAGAGTGCAGAAAAAGATATCTTAAAAGATATAGATGATATTGATGATTTAGATTTTGATGAGGAAGAAGATGATGATGTTACTTTTGACGATTTGCTAAAAGCAGCAGAAGAGGCAGAACTTGCTGAAAATAATAAAAAAGAGAATAATTCAAAAGAATTAGAAGAAAAAGAAAGTGAGAATATAGAAGAAAATACAGAAGAAAGCAAAGACGAAAGTAAAGATAAAAATAAAGAAGAAAAAAAGGAAAAGAGCAAAAAGAAAAATTCAAAAAAAGAAAAGAAAAATAAAAAGTAAATTTTAACAAGAGAAAAAATTGAAGGGAAAAATATGAAGAGTAAACTACTAAAAAATACAGAATGGTCTGTGTTAATTGTAAGTATTATTTTATTTATAGTTGGTGCTGTGGCTTTATTTTCCGCAACTCAAACTACAGAATTAGAAGAATTTAATAAGCAAATAAGATGGTTTATAATAAGCATACCTTTTCTAATACTTGCAACTATTATAGATTATAACTTAATTGTAAAGTTTGCACCATTAGCATATATAGTTTGTATAGGTCTACTTATAGGAGTTCTGTTTACAGAACCAATTAATGGTGCATCTAGCTGGTATAAGATAGGAGAAAGTTTTACTTTTCAACCATCTGAATTAGCAAAGGTTGTAGTAGTTTTATTTATGGCTTTTCTATTAAATAAATTACAAATAAAAGGAAGAAAAGAAATTAATAAAATTTGGAAACTATTTATATATTTTTTATTTATGCTAATACCAATTCTTTTAATAGTTAAACAGCCAGATTATGGAACAGCAATGGCATTTATAACAGGCTTATTATGTATGCTATTTGTTTCTGGTATAGATAAAAAATATATTATATTTGCCTTTATTGCTGTTGCTATAGCAATTCCAATTGTTTACAACAATTTACCAGAGCACGCATTAGCAAGAATAGATAGCTTTTTACATCCAGAAAAAGATATAAGAGGCGCTTCTTACAATATGTATCAGTCAAAACTTGCTATAGGTGCAGGTCAAGTTTTTGGAATGGGATTATTAAAAGGAAATCAAACACAATTAGGTTTTCTATATCCCAAAACCACAGATTTTATATTTGCTGTAATAGGTGAAGAACTTGGATTTGTAGCAACTGTAACTATTGTAATTTTATATATAATTTTAATTACAAAAGCTATTTTTATTGCCAAAACAGCTAAAGACAATATAGGCTCATATATAGCAATGGGTATAGCAGGTATCTTTTTATTTTATATGGTAGAAAATATAGGAATGACTATTGGTCTTTTACCAATTACTGGTGTACCATTGCCATTTGTAAGCTATGGAGGAAGCTCTTTAGTTACAAATTTTATTTGTATAGGATTATTATTAAATATTAGTTCAAGAAGACAAAAAGCAATATTTATGGGGTAAAGAATGTATATAAAGGAATTAGAAATTGGAAATGTAAAATTAAAAAATAATTTAGTTTTAGCTCCAATGGCAGGCGTAACAGACCTGCCTTTTCGTATTATTTGCAAAAAATATGGAGAGCCAGGATTAATTTGCAATGAGATGGTAAGTGCAAAAGCTATTTGTTATGAAGATGAAAAAACGAAATCAATGTTAAATATGAAGCTTGAAGAAAGACCTATATCTATGCAAATTTTCGGAAGTGAGCCAGATACAATGGGAAAAGCAGGAGCAATAGTTAGTGAATTTTCTGATATATTAGATATAAATATGGGTTGCCCTGCACCTAAAGTAGTAAAAAATGGAGATGGAAGTAAACTTTTATTAGACTTAGAATTAGTAGGAAAAATTACCGAAGAAGTTGTAAAAAATTCTAAGAAACCAGTTACTGTTAAAATTAGAAAAGGTTGGGATAAAGAACATATAGTTGCAGTAGAAGCTGCAAAAATAATAGAGGAAGCGGGAGCTTCTGCTATTGTAGTACATGGAAGAACAAGAGTAGAATATTATTCAGGAGTAGCGGATTGGGATATTATAAGAAAAGTAAAAGAAAGTGTAAGTATTCCTGTAATAGGTAATGGTGATGTAAAAGATGAAGAAAGTGCAAAGAGAATGTTTGAGGAAACTAATGTAGACGGAATTATGATAGGAAGAGCAAGTTTAGGAGATCCTTGGATATTTAAGAAAATAAATTTCTATTTAACTACTGGAAGGAAACTAGAAGAAATTACTTTAGAGGAGAAAAAGAAAGTAATAAAAGAACATTTTTCTTTACTATTAAAAGAAAAGGGAGAATATGTTGCAACTAGAGAAATAAGAAAACATATTGCGTGGTATGTAAAAGGCTTAAAAAATGCAAGTAGTTTTAGAGATAAGATAAATCAAGTAGTGACTGCAGAAGATTTTTTTGAAAAATTAGAAGAGTATTTTTTTAGTATAGGAAACTAAATAAGCTAAATTCATAATTAAAAAAAATGAGGAATATTATAAAAACGAATAGGTATATCTATTCGTTTTTATTTTTTATAAATAAAGGAGGAAAAATGAATTTAGTTTTTTTAAAAAGTAAGAAAATATTTATATGTATAAGCATAGTTTTAATATTTTCTGTATTTTTTGCAATTTTTTATTATAAAAACAAAATTAATGGTAATAATATAAATATCGAAAGTAAAGAAGACATTATTGCTTATGTAAAAAATATCAATCAATATAAAGCAAATATACAAGTAACAGTTTATAGTAATAAAAATGAAAATAATTATGAAATATATCAAGAAGTCACTAAGGAAAAAAGTATTCAGATAGTAAATAAACCAAAAAATATAGAAAAGCTTACAATAGAACAAGCAGGAAATACTGTAACAATAAAAAATACGAAATTAAATTTAGAAAAAATCTATAAAAACTATATAGAATATTTTTCAAATCTATTATTTTTAGATTCATTTTCAAAAGAATTAGAAGTAGAAAAAACAGATATAGATATTAAAGAAAGTAGTATAATATTAAAACTTGAACACAAGCAGGATAGTACATACAGAAAGTATAGTGAATTGGAACTTGACAAAAAAACTATGAAACCTATAAAACTCGAAGTAAAAGATAAAAACCAAAAAACGATAATTTGCATATTATATACAGATATAGAAATAAACTAAATAAGCATAGCAATAATTATATTCTATATGTAATTAAATAGGGGTGAAGAAAATGGTGATAAAAAGAGGGGATATGTTTTATGCAGATTTAAGTCCTGTAATTGGCTCTGAGCAAGGAGGAATAAGACCAGTGCTAATTATACAAAACGATACTGGAAATAAATATAGTCCAACCGTAATTGCAGCTGCAATTACTTCACAAACAGGAAAAAATAAATTGCCAACTCATATTGAAATTGCTTCTCAGGAAAATGGCTTAAAGGCAGATTCAGTAGTTCTTACAGAACAGATAAGAACTATTGACAAGAGCAGATTAAAAGAAAAAATAGGGCATATAGATGACAATAACATAATGAATAAAGTAAATAATGCTATTGGAATAAGTTTTGGCTTAGAAAATAATATATAATTAAAAGCATTTAGGCTATTATAAATAGTTCTAAATGCTTTTTAAAATTGACAGAAAAGATAAAAAAATTATATAATGCATACGAGGTGAAGTTTATGTTAAATATAAATCTTGCAAAACAGGCGTTTAAAAATTATTTAAAAGAATATGATACAAATGACGATAAAATAAAATTGAAAGTAATACATACTTATGGAGTTGTAGATGCTACTAATTATATAGTAAGAAAATTAGGATTTAATGAAGAAGATTCTAATTTGGCGAAATTAATTGCAATCTTGCACGATATAGGAAGATTTGAACAATTAAAAAGATATGATGACTATCACGACTTTGAGGAGTTTGACCATGCTGAATTTGGAAGTCGAGTATTGTTTAAAGAAGGACTAATTAGAAATTTTGTAGAAGATAGTAAATATGATAATATTATAAAAAAAGCAATTGAGAATCATAGTAAATATAAAATAGAGGAAGGTTTAGATAAAAAAACAGAGCTTTTTGCAAATATAATTAGAGATGCAGATAAACTAGACAACTTTCGTGTAAAGAATGTGGAAAGTATAGAAACTTTGCTAAATATATCAGAAAAGGAACTTGGTGAAGAAACCATTTCAGAAAAAGTATATAAAGACTTCTTAGATCATAAATTATTAGAAAAGAAGTATTTGAAAAATGAAATAGATGAATGGATTTCATATATGGCTTTTATATATGATTTAAATTTCTTACCAAGTTATTTATATATTAAAGAAAATAATTATATAAATAGAAATTTTGACAGAATAACATATACTAATATAGACACCAAAGAAAAAATAAATAAAATGAAACTGGAGGCAAATAAATTTATTTTAGAGAAGCTAGATAATTGTGATGCATAATATTGACTTTTTAAAAGGTTATAAATATAATTTTTATACAAGCATATTTGACAAAAGATGAGAGGAATTTTTAATATGAGTCAAGAAAAGAAAGTAATAATATTAATTATACTAGCGATTGTTATAGTTGTTAGTGCTTTAATATTTTTAGAAAAAACAATTGAAAAAAGAAGCACAGAAGCAAAAGTGGCTGAAATAGTAGAAAAAGAAAATCAAAAATTTGAGAATAGCGAGAATATAAAATTTGATGAAAATGCTAACATAACAAATACTTTTACAGGATTTCCAATAGAAAAAATAGAAGGTGATTCGATAGAAATAGATTTAAATATAGTAGAGTCAAAATAAATATTAAAATAGGTGGAAATAATGAAAAAAGAAAATAAAACTACACATATTGTTATTGCTTTAATATTACTTATCATAATAGGCTTATTAATATTAGGATATTTCTTATATGTGAAAGGAAGAAAAAACTATGAGATTCCAGAAGTTCGACCAATGATATTAGATGTAATAAAAGATGAAAGTGTAGGACTAAAAAAAGTTACAAATGATAAATTTTACGATAAATATGGATATGATATATATTTTTATAAAGTTAATAAATTTGTAATATCGAAATATACTTTTTTAAAAAGAGATAAAGATATAATAAAAGCTTTAAATAATGGTGAAAAAACGATGGATGAAATTTTAAGAATGATAACATCGAATGTAGAATATAAAAAAGCAATTTATGAAAAAGATATTAATAATGAATATGAAAAGTATATATTTGATACATTTTGTTTGATTAAATATACCTCAGATAATGGTAATATTTATATAGGACCGCAAAATATGCAACTAAGTGATTTGGGCTTATAAATAAAATAATTAATAAAAAGGTACAGTTTATGCTGTACCTTTTACTATTACAGTGGTCTATAAAATATTGACAAAATTTCAAAATGATAAATAAAGAAATAGTAGTACAAAAATTAATGGGACATACAGATATACAAGTAACACTAAATACATATACATCTGTATTTGATAAATTTAAGGAAAAAGAGATAGATAAAGTAAATAAGTATTATCTTGAAGAAAATATGTTAAATGCAGTTAAACTTTTAAAAGAACAGCATACAAAAGATAGTGATAATGAAATGGAACTATAATAAAGTCACAAAAGCTCGTAGTGTGAATGCATTACGAGTTTTTTTGTGCCAATTTTTAGCATTTGGCACGCAATTAAGTGCCAAAATCTTAACTTAACATAATTTTTGGCACGCATTATGGCATATAAACTCAAAAATTCCATAAAATTCTAAGAAAATCTAAAAAATGTTAAAAGTAAAAAAGGCTTATTTTAAGCCTTTTTCAGCTTTTTATAGTTTTTTTGAGCAACAAAAAAATCCCAGTTTTCTGGGATTTTTGGTAGCGAGAGACAGCATAGTTTATTTATATTTCAATAAAAAATTAAGATAAAAGGTTGTATGTGGAGATGTAAATTGAGAAGAACTATGAAAAGTTAAAAAATAAAATTATTAAAGAAACGAATAAAAAAGCGTTTATAAATAATTAGTATCTGCTGTATATGGTAGATATTGAAAATTAAATATATATAATATATAATACTATTGAAAATAATTTTGGGAATTTTTTGAAGCATAAAAAATATTTTAAAATAAACAAATGTAAAATTAAATAAGTAATATAGAGCAAGCTAGACTGACTAATTTATGTTGGGAGGTGATACTTGACTAATAAAATAAGTTTATATCAAATTTTAAGGAGGTTACTATGAAAAGAAAAATCTTTTTGATGTTGCTTATTCTATTAATATGTATTACTTGTATCTCTACATTTGTTTATTCAGATAATAGTAATATACAAGAATTGAAAAGTGACAATATTGTGACAATTAAATCTGATACAAATGAAAATACAGCGAATAGTGAGGATTTTTATACAATAAAAGAAAATCCAGATGTACCAAGGCTTGTTGTAGAAAATAATGAAGATAATATAAATTTATTGGCAGCTGCTGCACCAGAGGGTTGTTTAGATTTTGTTAATGCAGATAGAATGGCTGGATGGGCTTGGAGACCAGATTTACCTAATAATCCTATAGATATACATGTATATTTTAATAATATAACGACAGGACAAAATTTTGGTCCATATCCATTTTCAGCAAATTTCTATAGAGCAGATTTACAAGCTGCAGGCATAGGAAACGGATATCATGGATTTGATTTACTAGTGAATTGGAATACACTTCCACCAGGATTATATGATGTTGTTGTATATGCAATAGGAGATGGATATAATCCTTCACTAACTAATTGTCCTATGAATTATACAGTTACTAAACCAGAAGGTTGCTTAGATAGAGCTAATTTACATAGTATTGCAGGATGGGCTTGGAGATCTTCAGAACCAAAAGAACCTATCGATGTTTATATAAAGATAACAGGACCAGATGGAACAGAAAGAACAGAAACTGTAAAAGCAAATAATTATAGAGCTGATTTAGTAAATATAAATGGTAATGGTACAGGTTCTTATGGTTTTGACTTTAATCCAGATTGGTCGAACTATCCAGCAGGAACATATAAAGTGGAGGTATTTGGAATAGGTGCGAATAATGATATGTATCAATTAACTAATTCACCTAAAGGGTATACAGTATTTGCATCTGTTTTTGGAACGGATATAAGTAATCATCCTTATTTTGATGATTTAAATACACGAACAGATGTCAATATTGTAGCAGATGCACTTGAATCTTGTGGATATACAAATACAAGAAGATTGATAGATCCAAGTTTATTAGTTATTCAATCAAATTTAGTTTCGCGAGTACAATTTTTTTCATGTCATGGTGATTACGATAATGTTCAAATGAAAAATGGTGGAATTTGGACTTTAAATGAAGAAGGTAACAGTTTACAGGGGATAGAAATGCTAAATTTTGATTTTGTAAAAAAACTTTGGAATGATAATACAAAATTAATTACTTTTTTTGCTTGTAACTCTGCAGGTAGAGATGGAGAGATATATGAAAATAGCATAACATATAGAAGTGTGGATGAAACAAATCTAGAAGCAGCAGTGGGTTTTACAAAGACAATTATAGGTAAAGATAATGCTAATAGATGGGCAAAAAGGTATAGTGAAAAATTAGCAGAAGGATATGGTGTATGTGATGCCGTACAATATGCTAATTCTACAATTTATGTTAATGAAAATATAAAAAGTAATTGTATAGTACACAAAGGAGACGATAATATAACTATAAATACATTACCAATGAGAAGTAAACAAAAAGCAAATACATTAGATAATATAAATATATTGAATAATAAGAAAATTTTGGAAACTGAGGAAAATAAGATAATAAGTTCAATAATAGAAAAAAATCCTAAATTTAATATAAATAATTATGAGGTAAGCAAAGTAGATGGAGCTACATCAATAAATGCAAAAACAGGAGAAATTACCAATAATACAACATATATTGATTATAAGTTAAAAATAGGAGAATTTTATACTGAAGCAGGTTATACAGTAGAAATAAATGATGGAATAGTAACAGCAATTTATGATAATAATATTGATTTAGAGAAACAAGAAAAAGCAATTCAAAATGTAGATAGTTTTAAAATATGTAATAAAGAAACAGAAAATTCATTAAAAAATAAAGCAATAAGTACTATATCAAAAAAATATGCAAACTATGAATCTAAAATAAATGTAGAAGAAAATAATGTAACATATTATTATGATATAGAAAATGATAAAAAATATATGATTATAACAATAGAAAATAAGATGGTAAGAGGTAATGCAATTGGATACTATTATGAAGATGTTTTTTATGAATTATAGAAGTAAAATATGTTAAAATTTATAATAGAATTAGTAATAATTTTAATAATTATTAGAGTTATATATGTACATATAACAGAAAAATATTTATAAAAATCTATATGGTGAAGAAAAAGTAAAAGGATAAAGAGAAGAATGGAAAATAGAAAAAAGATATTCAAGTTTATAATGTATGCTTTTATAGTAATAGCTATTTTAGGAATAATATTTTTTATAGTAGATTATAGTAGAGTAAAACAACAGAAACTACCAATATTTTGTATAAAAACAGCAGTATCTTATAGTGGTTCAACATATTATCTAGGCATAGGATATAAAGTGGCATATTTTAAAAGCGTTAATGCAACAAAACCAAGTTTTGAGGGAATATTTATAGGAAGCTGGTTTACAGATATGGATAAATGTAAATTACCATTATATTGTAAAGCTAAAGAAACGGATAATTTAGAACTAAAAAGAGTATCAAGTGAGAAATTTTATGAGAAAAATAGTATAAATATATATTTTAAGCGGAATTGAGAGTTTATCTTATACAAATGGAAAATATTACAACATAGATGTAATAGATGAAATAAACAATGATAGATGGACTTATAGAACTTTTTTATTATATATAGAATATGAAGGAGCTCAGCATAAAGAAGTTTTAAATGAACAATATGAAAAATATACATTAGATACATTCTGTGTAATAACAAGTATTTCACATAAAGGTGATATATATATTGGACAACCAGATATGGGATTAAGTGATTTTGGTTTATAAATACGATAATTAATAATATCTGAACAGGCTAGAAATTCGATTAATACAATAATTGAAGAACACAATTTAAAAGGAGAAATAACAGAAGAATTAACAGTTGTAATACCTAATGAATATTGGAAAACATATGAGTTTGATGTAGATGCTAATTATGCTAGAATAGCATGGGTATTTAATATAGATAAATATTATATTTATGTAGATGCGGAAACTGGTCAAGTAATAGGAGGAAGAGATGAAATTGCTTTAGCTGATGGTGCAAGAGTAATGTTTACAGATCCAAACGGAGATGGTGCAGAAAATAAAAAGAATTTAGCAGATAGTGCTTTTAGGAGATTAGGATATTATTATCCATCTGGTTGTACTCCTTGGCTTGGTTATGTAAATCAAACTGATATGAATTGGATTTTTAGTCATCCAAATTTATATGGATTATATATAAATTCTCATGGAGGATATACAAGAGGCGATCGTAGATATTATTTAACTGGTTATACGAATTCAACAGAAACAGAAGATTGGATTATTTATGGAGATGAAGTATCTGGTAATTGGCACTTTGTAATTTTAGATGCTTGTGGAAGCTCACTTAACTTAGATTTTGCAAATTCTATGCATATAGAAGGATATGCTGGCAGATGTTTAGTTGGATGGAATAATACTATAGCTCAAATTATTTCAACAATGTTTTTTGAAAGATTTTTACCAAGATTAGGAAGTGGTTCTATTATAAGTTTAGTTTTGTCATGTCGTGATGAAGTTAATTCTACAAGTGGTCTAGCTGGTGAACAATTTGCACCAGGAACTTGCAATCCTGGAGTTATTGGAGATGGAAATTATTATGGCTGGGCTTGGTAAATATTAGAAAATGGAGTAAAAATGATAGAGAAAAATAGTGTTTTAATTATATTATTTATAATCTGTACAATAATAATTATTATATATGTCAAAGATATAAAATTAGTTAATGATAATAGAGAAAAGAAAAATGATATTAATATACAAAAAGTATTATATGATAGTTCAGAATTAGAAAATTTTAATAAAACTGTTATAGAAAATTATAAATTAGAAGACTTGCCAAGACCAAATAAAATATTATACTATGTAGGAGAAAAACAAGTAGTAATAACAAAAGAAAATGAAAATTTTGAAAAGATAATATCTATGAATATAGAAAGAGCTATAAGCGAATTACATTCAATGTATACAAGATATGAGTTATCGGAGGAAAATAAAAAAAAATGTGTGGAATATATTTTTGATGATAATCCTAGTAATTCAATATGGTTTGTTATATTCGAAGAAGAGGATGAGTATAACACAGATATGCAATGGTTAACTTTTTATCCAACTAATAAATATTTCGAATTTTCTGGTTCATTTTATTTTGGTGCAGACAAAGAATTAACGAAAAAATTGCAAGATTTTTTGCTAAGTGAAGAAGTTCTAAATTCATCACAAAATTTAGAATAAAGATTAGGTACAGTTTAAAGCTGTACCTTTTGATATTATATAGGATTATAAAATATTGACAAAACTTCACAAATTTCTTCTAAAAATCTTTTACTAGTAAAATAGTAGTTATCATATTCAAAACCAAAAATTATTTCAAAATTCTTTTTAGATTTGTTTATATC
>CALXPP010000019.1 GCA_944390345.1 uncultured Clostridia bacterium | reverse complement strand
TTTGAAAGTCTAACTCTGGCAACTTTTCTTAAAGCTGAGTTTGGTTTCTTAGGTGTTACAGTTTTTACAACAGTACATACACCTCTTTTTTGTGGTGCTCTATTGTTTGTTTGAGTTTTCTTTCTAGAGTTGTATCCTTTTTGTAGTGCAGGAGCTGTTGATTTTGTTTGTGTTGTTTTTCTTCCTTTTCTTACTAATTGGTTAATTGTTGGCATTTCTTATGATTCACCTCCCTTTATTCTTATTTAATTTATATAAATATACCTACTAATGTAAAATTATTCCATCCTACATTAGCGTATAATATTTTATCATCTTTATTTTATAAAGTCAATATATTTACAAGCGATTTTTTATTATTTCCGTAAAGCAAAAGGAAAAGACCAGATGGATCAGCTTTCGCTTTTTCCATTTGGTCTCCCTTTCGCTCAGAACTCTGAGCTGGTTTCCTGTTAATTGTCACTTCTTCTTGTTGATTTTAGTAGATTTTGAAGCAATCATTTCAACTGCTCCGAAAACCACAGCTGATACCAATGCAACAATGGCAATTATCAATAATGTTCCAGTTCCATTTTTTAGGACATAGTCCACCAACTGTCCGCCGAATTTTGCGGCAATTCCCAGTACCACTACCGCTGCTGCAACACCAAGTGCTACAAGCAAGTTCCGAAGTATCGGATTCATCTCTTTCATATGTTCTCCTTCCTAGGTACCTGTGTCTATTTTAGTCTTTAAGTCGAAATAAAACTGTCTCGAAATAAAAACACACAGGTTCTCATATTATTATTATAGCATATTTTCAAATATAAATCAAGAAAAGCCTTTAAAATCAGGTTATTTTCGGTAGTTTTTATTAAATCATCTAACTTATTCTTTAGTAAATAATTTTTATTTTTGCTATCCTATTTTTTCTTGCTTATATCTTTCTTTTATACTTCTAACTATTTTATTTCCAAATAAAAAAGGCTATATTTTTTATATAGCCTCTAAAAATTACACTTAATCTATCTTACATCTTCATCTTTTTCAAACTTTCTTATTGTTTTTGTTACTAATTTCTTTGCTTCTCCATGTCCAATTTCTTCTGGATTTTTAATTACAGAAGCTTCTAGATTATTCTTATCTTCATTTAATTCATCTCTTTTTCCTTCTAATTCTGTTTTTTTAGTTCTCATTTCTGTTAAATTTTTATCGATACTATCTTTTGAAGAAGTATATTCTTCTTCTTTTCCATCTATTTCTATTAAGCCTTCAAGTTCTTTTCTTTCATCCTCACTTATTTGTTCATTTAATTTCTTTTCTCTATTATCAATAGCTTTTTTATATGCTTCTCTTGCATCTTTTACTTCTTTTTCTAATTTCCTTACATCTTCTTCTGAAGATACTAGAAATGTAGCTTGTTCTGGATCTGAATATGTTCTTCCAAACAATTTAGCAAAAAATCCTGCTCTTCTAATAATAGAACTTTTAATCCTTGAAAATAAATCTCCTATTTTTTCTATTCCTTTTGCTCCTGTATCTTGTAAAAGCTGAAAAATATTTTTCATTTCAGCATGATAATTATCTATATCTTTATTAATATTATTCCAGCTTAATGTTCCTGGTGTTCCACTTAATATTTTTTCTTGTTTATTTTGCATAGCTTCTACAATATCATTTACATCTTCAAGAGTATTATCTACTCTTAATACTTTAAAATCTTTTCCTAGTCTAGAAATTCTTGCCTTAATTAACTCTCCATTATATGCTTCATCTATTGTTTCTCCGTTTAAGATTTTATCGTTTAATTCACGCATTAAGTATTGATGCCAAGCATTTGTATCAAATCCAGTTAATGTCTTTAACTCGCTAGAAATATTATAGTAATCACTGATAGCTATTTTTAAAGCTTCTTTTTTATCTTTTAAAGCTTTATCTGATGATGAATCTGTTGTTTGACAATCTAAAAATGCTTTTCTTATTTTTAAATCAGCCTTTTTAAATTCCATATATTTTTTAGCAATATCTGAATCTGGATTATTTAAATCTGGTACAATATCTTTTGAAACAATTCCCTTATCTCCTGATTTTTTTAAAGCTTTTTCATAGTCGACTTCTGCTTGCTTTTCTGCTTTTACTATATCTTCTGGCAAAGTTGCTTTTTGCATTAACTCGTTTAATCTAGCTTTATTATTTGAAATCACTTCTAACTTTTTACCAAGATCTTCTGAGTTTGATTCTTGTTGTTTAATCGCTTCTTCTAATTTAATAATATTATCATTCATATCTTTTAGTTGTTTTTCTATAGTAGCTAAAGAACCTGTTCTTGGACCTACACTTCTTTCTATTTTTTGCAATATTGCATCTTGTTTATCTTGTAATTTTTTTCTCTTATCAGAGAACCTTTTTAAATTTTCTTGCATTGATGGCATAACATATTTTCCATCTACAGGTCCAGCTATCATTGCATCATAATCAGCTTGTGTTAACTCTAAATCTTTATATTCAGCTCTATTTTTAATTGCCTCGTTTAATTCACTTAATTTTGCTTCATAATTTTCTCGAGCTTGTTCTCTTTTAGATTTAGTTTCTGGATCTAAAGCATAAGGATTTATAGAATTGAATTCTTCAAATGCAATTCGAAAAGCTTTCAATTGATTTCCAAATACTTTTTCATCTAATAAATCATTTGAAAATTTTTCTTGTGAGTTCTCCTGTTCCTGCTCCTTTTTTTCTGTTTCTTCAAAACTTTTTCTAAATCGTAATTTAATTTCATCTTGTAAATAACCATTTATTCTAGGATCTTGTGCAAATTCTAATAATATGGCATCCATGTTTTTTTCTTCAATTTCTATTCTTCTTTTAAGTTCGTCATAGCCAGTTTGCACTTTATTTAATTCATCAAATCTTTTTCTTTTTTCATCTAATTCTATTTTTGCTTTTTTTGCTTCTTCTTGATAGTCAGTTTTTCTGCTGGGATCTTTCTCAGTTTCACTTACACTTTCAAAACCTTTCCATCTTTTATTTAGAGAGTCAATCTCCTTTTCTAAATTGCTTCTTTCTTTTCTCGTATCTTTTAATATTTTCTCTTTATCTTTTGCTTCTTTTTTTAAACCCCTAACATTATTATCAATATTAACATATTTTTCTTCTAATTCTTGTAATGTTGACATTTTCCTTTTAATTAAGTAAATTTAAATTACTTAATATCCTCCTTCTTTTATTTTCTCTTTAAATTTACATATTTTCTTTTTCAACTTCTATATCAGCAGACATCTCTGCTAATTCAACCCTAGTTTCTGCCATTTTCTCAATTAGCTCTTTTCCTTTTTGATTTAGTTTTGTATCCATTTTCCAAACTCCTTTCTTCTGTATTTACTATACATTCTTATTTTCCGCATAATTACAACTGTTAACATTATAACATATTTATTACAATGTTTCAATAGTTTTACATAATTTTTTTACACTTTAATTATTTGTTGATTTTATCAATATTTTAAAGTTTTATATTAGAAATTTTTTCTAGACTTATTTCAGCTAATTTCAAGTATTTTAGTTTCTTATCTTTAATCTTTTCTGGAAGTTGTGGCAATATTCCAAAATTAGCATTCATAGGCTGGAAGTTTTCTTTTTCAGTAGATATATAATCTGCTAATGCTCCTATTACAGTTTCTTTCGGTAATATAAGTTCTTCTTTTTCTAATATCTGATTTGCTAAATTTATCCCTGCTACTAAGCCAGAAGATATTGATTCAACATATCCTTCTACTCCTGTTATTTGCCCTGCAAAATATATATTCTGATTTGTTTTAAGTTGATATTTACTATTTAATAATTTAGTTGATTGTATATATGTATTTCTATGCATTACACCATACTTTAAAAAATTTGCATTTTCTAAGCCAGGAATTTTTCTAAATACTCTTTTTTGCTCTGGAAATTTCAAATTTGTTTGAAATCCTACCATATTATATAAAGAAGCTTCTTTGTTGTCTTGTCTTAGCTGAACAATCGCATAAGGTCTATATCCTGTTCTTTTGTCTGTAAATCCTACTGGCTTAAGTGGACCATATCTTAATGTATCTATTCCTCTTTTTGCCATTATTTCTATTGGCATACAGCCTTCAAATATTTCTCTTTTTTCAAAATCGTGCAATGTAACAACTTCTGCATTAATAAGTTCATTGTAAAAGCTCTCATATTCTTCTTTATTCATTGGAAGATTAATATAGCTTTTTTCCTCATTTTCTATTCGTTTTTTCCATAGCTCTATATTCTCTTCTTTTTCTCTTTCTTGTTCATATCTATTTCCATAAAAAGCTATATTGAAATCTATAGATTCTTTTTCTATTATTGGAGCTGCTGCATCATAAAAATATAATTGTTTTTCTCCAAGAAAAGTTTTTATATCTTCTGCTAAAGCTTCTGAAGTTAATGGTCCTGTTGCTATGATTACAGGTACTTCTTCAGGTATTTCTTTAATTTCTTCTCTTATTAGCTCTATATTTTCTTCTTTTTCTATTAACTCTGTTACTTTTTTTGCAAATTCTTCTCTGTCTACAGCTAAAGCTTGTCCTGCAGGAACAGAAGTATTATCTGCTGTCTGTATTAAAAATGAACCTAGTCTTCTTAATTCTTCTTTTAATAATCCACAAGCATTTGTTAAAAGATTCGATTTAAAAGAATTGCTACAAACAATTTCTGCCAAATTCTTGTTTGAGTGAGCTTCAGAATATTTAATTGGTTTCATTTCATATAATTTTACTTTTATTCCTCTTTTAGCTAATTGCAAGGCTGCTTCTGTACCAGCAAGTCCTCCTCCTATTACAATAGCTTCTTGTTTCATCTATCTTCCTCCTGCATTTTCTGGTCCTGTAGGCACTGTTTTTTGTTCTGATTTTTGCCTATCTTTCTGTTCTTGTCTTTCTTTTTCTTGTTGTTTATCTTTCTTAGCTTTTGCTTTATTTTCTTCTAGTACTTCTTTTGATACTATCCATTCTTTTGATTTATCTTCTGGTTCTTTGTACATTTTCTCTACTTTTTCTGCATCTTCTTTTGGTAATTTATCTTTTGCATCTTTTATAGCTTTATTTTTTTGAACTTTTCCTATATTGTTTACAAAATTTCCTATATTTTCTGCTGCTTTTTGAGAACCATTTACTATTTGTTCTCCGGCTTTTCCTGCTAAGTCAAAGGTATCTTGTAAAAATTTTAAGATTCTATTTTCTTTAGGTTTTGTTAAAGAGGTTTCTTCTTTAGATTTATTCTCTTGAGCTTTTTCTTTTGAAGTCTTAGAAGGTTTATCATCTATTTTACCATATTTTTCTGGTTGCATAGCTTTCCTAAATTCTCTATCCATTTTTGCTGCTCTAGCTTCAGAAATTTTTGTTTTATCTTCTAAACTTATTCTTGAAACTTCACTAGCTTTCATAACATCTCTTTTTCCGTCTAAAATGTCTTGCAACTTTTGCTCTCTATCTTTTGATATTTTTCGTATATCTCGCCATTTTTTTATTTTACTTATAAGTGTTTCTTTTTCTTCCTCTTGTACTTTTTCCTTTTCTTCTATAATAGAATCTTTTATAACCTTAAATATTTCTTCTTGGGTTCTTTTATTAAGATTTCCTTCCAAAATTCTCAGTACTAGTGCTGAAGTCTTATATGCTGTTGGTAATTCTCTTAGTGTTTTTTTAAATTCTTCTTTATATTTTTCAAAATTTTCTTTTGCTTCCGCTTTTTCTTCTGAAGAAATATTTCTTTTGCCAGCCATTTTTTCATATTTTCTTAATAAAGCTAGTTTCATTCTAAAATCGACTACTTTTTCATTAACTTCTAAGTCTTTTTCTCCACCCTTTATACCTGCATATTCAACCTCTTTCATTAATTTATCTATAGATATATTTTCTTTTGAAGATTTTAACCTATTTTGTTCTAGCATTTTTTCAACTTCTTTAATATCCATATTTTGAACATCTGCAATAAAATCTCCAAAAATAGCTGGATTTCTTTTCATATATTGTGATAGAGCATTCGCATCTGTATGAGCTACTAGATTTTTATATGCATAAACTTTCTCTTCTTTTGTTTCTGGATATTTACCGTGTGATAATGCATAGTCTCTTTCACATAATTTTGCATATAATAACTTTACAGTTAGAGCATTTGCACAATCTGTACCTTTAAACTCTAATTTATCTAAAACATTTGCTATCTCAATTTCTTTTTCTCGACGGGCATTTCCCATTCCCAATTCTTTTATTTGAGATTTTAATATCTCTACTCTATCTGATACTTTTGAGAAAGCTTTTTTCTCATTAGATGAAGAAAACTCTATATCATTTTTCCCTTGATTTTCTATAGAATATCTTATTTTATCAAATTTTGCTTCCGCTGTTAGAGAATTTAATTTTCTTGTTTCAATAAATCTTTTAAAAGTTGGCGAATCTGCTTTATAATCTGTTGTAAATTCAGAGTTATAAATATTCAATACCATCTCAGGAGTTAAATCTCCCCAATCTTTAGAAAATAACTCTACTCCTTGTGACTTTGTTCTTGATAATAGTTCTCTAGCTAATTGCTGTCTATACTTATCTTTACTTGTAGTCGCTATATATATATCTGATAAAAATTGGCGTTTGTTTGGTATATCCATTTTTAATAGTTCTATTGAATCTTCTTTTAAATATTCTTCAAGGTCAACTTTGTTTTTCTCATTATTATAATTTTTCTCAAAAATTTTAGCAAATGCAACTGCTTTTGCAAAATTTATATTTCCATTTTTATCTAGCATTTTATTTATGAATTTATTATCAGGATGCTTTTCTTGAATTTCTTTTAAATTTTGAAGATATTCCTGCTTTTTTTCATCTGGAATATCTTTATCGAAAATATTGTAATCATAACCTAATTGTATAATATCAACATCTTCTAAAGTTTTCATATACTTATATGTATGAGTTCCTAAATATGTTAATTTTTTTCCTTTTAATTGTTTAAAGGCAGCACTATTTACTACTGAAGTCACCTCAACTTCTTTTCCTGCTATTTTAAATTTTTTCCCCTTGACTCTAGGAGTTTTATCTTTCTCTGTAAGTTTTAGTTCTTTATTTTCGTCTAAAAATTTTTGTATTGCTCTTTGTTGCTTCATATAATTATTATATATAATGTTAGCTTCTTTCGTATCTCCATCACAGTTACCTAAAACTACCTCAAACATTTTCTGTTGTGAAGATGCATTATATCTAACATTAGATATTTCAAAGCTATTGTCATATTTATTTTGTGCTAAAATTTGAGATACTGGTATACCTGTCATATCGTGTATTTGCTCTGCTGATTCAATTTTATTTATAGTGCCATCATCATTAGTTACAATACCATTTGGAATTAAATCAATTTCATGCTCTTTAACAGTATTAATTATTATATTCAAAGATTCAAAATCTATATATTCTGGGTTTCCTGGTGTTTTAGCATCTAAAACCATATACATATCTACAATAGAATTTAAAAACTCTCTTGTATTTAATCCTGGTATTTCAGACAAATTATTATAAACCGTACTTGCTTGTACAGCTTCTGTAACTTTACTTCTTTTCAATTCATCTATAGTTCTCAAATCGTCAATACTACGGTTTAAATTTTCTTCGTTTTCTCTATCTACATTTTGACGATTCTCAAGAATTCCTGATGCTTCTAAACTATCTATCTCATCTATTCTTTCGTTCATAACAAAATTTCCTCTTTAGATAAAATCCTTCTAAATACTATTTTATTAATTTTATTATAGCTTTTTGTATATAGTTTTTCAATTACAAATAAGTTACATTTTTTATCGCTTCTTAATACTGTTTTTTCCGTAATAAAAAAGCTTCAAAAAAAATTCAAGATATTTTTTATCTTGAACTTTTTTGCATTATAGATATTTAATTATTCATATATATTTTTCTTTATCATTTTATTTAGTAGTTTTAGAAGCTTTTGTACTTTTGCTTTTCTTTGAAGTAGTTTTTGCTTTCGTGGTTTTCCTTTTTGTAGTTTTCTTTTTGGCTTTTTCTTCGTTTTCTTCTTCTATTTCTGATAAAGCTTCATTATCTTCTACAAATTTTTCTCCAAGCTTTGGCTTATTCCAAGAAATATAATTACAGCTTTTTGGGTTATTTTCACAAATATAATAATTTCTATGTTTTTTTGTTTTTCTAATTTGTACTTTTCCACCACATTTAGGACAAGGTACATCTATTGTTTCTACAAAAGGTTTAGCGTTTTTACATTCTGGGTATCCTGGACACGCTAAAAATTTTCCATATCTGCCATATTTAATAACCATCATTCTTCCACAAAATTCACAAGGTATATCTGAAACTTCATCTTCTAGTTTTACATGTTCTAATTCTTTTTCTACTTTTTCCACAATTCGTTCAAAAGGTGTGTAAAACTCTTTTATTACTGATTTCCAATTTTCGTTTCCTTCTGCAACTTTATCAAATTCACTTTCCATTTTAGCAGTAAATTCTACATTTATAATATCTCCAAAGTTTTCTATTAGTAGTTTATTTACTATTTTTCCTAAATCTGTTGGCACTAATTGCTTTTGCTGTTTTTCTACATATCTTCTTGCTAAAATAGTAGTAATTATAGGTGCATAGGTACTTGGTCTTCCTATTCCTTTTTCTTCTAATGTCTTTACTAAACTCGCTTCTGTATATCTTGCTGGAGGTTCTGTAAAACTTTGCTTTGAAGTTAATTCTTCTTTTTTTACTTCTTCGTTTTCTTTTAGATCTGGTATTTTTGTAAATTCCTCTTCTTTTGCATTTTCTGTTGATTCTACATATAAAGTCATAAAGCCTTTGAACTTTATTGTTTGACCATTTGCTTTAAACTCATACTTGTCAGCTGATATTGTAGCAGATATAGTATCATATACAGCTGATGCCATCTGACTTGCTAAAAATCTATTATATATTAATTTATATAGTTTGTACTGATCTGAGCTTAAACTATCTTTTATCTCTTCTGGTGTAAGCTCTATATGTGCTGGTCTTATTGCCTCATGTGCATCTTGAGCTTCTGACTTAGTTTTATAAAAACGATTTTCATAATATTCTTTTCCATATATTTTTTCTATTTGCTCTTTTGCAACTAGTCTTGCCTCATTTGAAACTCTTGTAGAATCTGTTCTCATATAAGTAATTAGACCTGTTTCACCATGGTTTGGTAATTTTACACCTTCATACAAGCCTTGAGCTATAGACATTGTCTTTTTAATAGCAAAATTTAATTTTCTTGAAGCTTCTTGTTGCATTGTACTTGTAGTAAAAGGAGGCGCCGGCGTTCTTCTTTTTTCACCTTTTTTTATTTCTTTTACTATATATTTTTTATTTTCTAAATCTTTTAGTATATTTTCAACCCCTTCTTGTTTATGAAGTTCTATTTTCTTGCCATCAATTCCATAAAATCTTGCTTGAAATTTCGTTTTAGTTTTTTTATCAGAAGCAATTAAATATATATTCCAATATTCTTCTGGTATAAATTTTTCAATTTCTTCTTCTCTATCTACAATTAACTTTACTGCAACAGACTGTACTCTACCGGCAGATAGACCTCTTTTTACTTTTTTCCATAATACAGGGCTTATTTTGTAACCAACTATTCTATCTAATACTCTTCTAGCTTGCTGAGCATTTGTTAAATTCAAATCAATTTTTCTCGGATTTTCAATTCCATTTTTTACAGCTGTTTTAGTAATTTCATTAAATGTTACTCTACATAAATCATTCACATCAATTCCTAAAATATATGCTAAATGCCACGCTATTGCTTCTCCTTCTCTATCAGGGTCAGTTGCCAAATAAACTTTTTTAGCTTCTTTTGCATCTTTTTTTAAGGAATTTATTAGGCTAGCTTTTCCCCTAATATTTATATATTGTGGTTCAAAATTATTTTCTATATCTATTCCGAGTTTTGATTTTGGTAAATCTCTTATATGTCCCATAGAAGCAACTACTTTGCTTTTTCCACCTAAAAATTTTTTAATTGTATTAGCTTTTGCAGGTGACTCTACTATAACTAATTTATCTACCATTTATTTTCTCCTAAAAATTTTATTTACTTTTGTATTTTAATTCAATATTTACTATTTTGCAAGTATTATTCATGAAATAGTTATTTTTTTTTAAAAAAAATAAAGGTATCTACTACCTTTACTTTTTTAATATTTGTTTTATCTCTTTATAAATTTTTTACTCTACTTTTTTTGTTGTTATAGTATTTGCTAGTCTTCCCATTTCATCTAATTCTGATTTCTTATCTATTACTTTATCTATAGCTTCAGATAAATTAATTTCATTTAATTCTTTATTTAATATAATTTTAGCTGCACCTATTTTTTCTAAAACTCTAGCATTATCTTCTTGTCTATTTGCTGATTTTGAAGGTAATGGAATAAATATAGCAGGTTTTCCAACAATTGCTATTTCTGTAATTGTCATAGCTCCACTTCTACATATAAACAAATCTGCTATATTCATCATTTCTTCCATATTATAAATATATGGAACTATTTTTACTTTTGGTATTGAATTTATATACATATCAGCTTTTTCAAAAGCCTCTTTTATATCATCAAATTGCTTAGGCCCAGTGGCCCAAATAATTTGATAATCTTTATTTAGCTTTTTCTCTACTAATTTTTGTACTGCTTCATTTATTACTTTTGCCCCTTGGCTTCCTCCAAAAACTAATACTATTGGTAATTTAGTTTTTATTCCAAGTTCTTTTAAAATTTCATTTTTTCTTTCTTCTGAAATATTTAATTTTCTAACTTTTGTTGGTGTTCCTGTTACTACTACCTTTTTTGCATTAGTTAATTTGCTTTTTGCTTCTTTAAATCCTACTAAAACTAAATCTGCATTCTTTGCAAACATTTTAACAGCCTTTCCAGGGTAAGCATTACTCTCATGTAAAACTGTTGGAATTTTTTTAGAAATAGCTGCTGCAAATACAGGACCACAAATGTAGCCTCCTGTTCCAATTACAATATCTGGTTTAAAACTATCTATGAATTTTTTCACTTCTTCTTTACTATGTATTGTTTGCAATATATGTCTTATATTTTTAATAGAAAGTTCCTTTTTAAAACCATAAGCTTCTATTCTTTTTAATTCATAGCCAGCTCTTGGCACTAAGTCATTTTCTAAACCACGATTTGTTCCAAAAAACACAATTTCTGAATCTGGTTCCTTTTCCTTTATTTTGTTTGCAATAGCAATACCAGGATTGATATGTCCACCTGTTCCTGCAGCTGAAATTATTACTCTCATATTTTCTCCTTCTACTTTTGATTACAATGTCTTGAAATATTTAGTAAAAGTCCTACTGAAACTAAATCTACTATTATCGCAGTTCCACCATAACTAAAGAATGGTAATGGCATTCCTGTTACAGGCATTGTATTTGTAACAACTGCTATATTTATAATAGCTTGAAGTCCTATCATTGTTACTATTCCAATAGCAATTAAGCTTGAAAAGGTATCTGGTGCTCTCATTGCAATTACAATTCCTCTCCAAATAAAAATTCCAAATAAAATAATTACAAAAGCACAACCAAAAAAACCTAATTCTTCTGCTAATACTGCAAATATAAAATCATTATGTGGTTCTGGAAGATATAAGTATTTTTGTTTACTATCTCCTAAACCCACACCAAATAATCCACCAGAAGCAATGGTATATAAACTTTGTAATATTTGCCATCCTTTTCCTTTTGGATCTGATTCTGGGTTTAGCCAAACTTCAATTCTTCCTTTTCTAAATCCATCTGTAGTTTCTGTTAGATTTCGTAGTTCTTGTATTTTACTATAGCCTAAAATTCCTATAATTCCAAGTACTCCAACTATTAAAATATGTCCTACTCTTGTTCCTGCTACAAACATTTGAACAATAGTTATAGTAGCTATTATAAAAGTTGCGCTAAAGTGATTTTGTAAATAATATATTGAAAAAGCCATTGGTGCAAGTAAAGCTACTGGTATTAAACATCCGGTGTAAAAAAGATTTTATTTTACCATTTTCCTTTACTTCACTCATATATGCAGCAAAAAATACTATAAATCCTAATTTTGCAAGTTCTGAAGGCTGAAAATTAAAACCAAATAATACAATCCATCTTTTCGCACCTCCACCTTCACTACCAAAAAGTCCTGTATATACTAACAAAAGATTAACAACTATATAAATAAGCCATTTTAATTTTTTGTAAATTTTATAGTCTACTTTTGATATTACTATCATACCGACAATTCCTATTCCGGCAGAAATTGCTTGCTTAGTTACATATTTATAACTATTTCCTTCCTCTGAAAGTGAAGCTGGAGAACTTGCTGAAAGTAACATTATAATTCCCATAGCCAAAAGCAGCATTGTTACTACCCAAATTACATAGTCACTAGCGCCTTTAGTAAATAGCCTCCACTTTTTATTTTTTTGAACCATTTTCTTTTGTTCCTTTCGATTTAAATTGAAAAAATTCCAACTACTGATGCTATTAATGTAACTATTGAAAACACTGCTACAACTCTATTTTCTCTCCAACCAGAAAGCTCAAAATGATGATGCAGTGGTGCCATTTTAAATAATCTTTTTCCAGTTCTTCTAAAATGTATAACCTGAATTATATCAGATAATGTTTCTAATACTGGTATAATAGCTATAATTACAAGTATTAATGGATTTTTTAAATATATGGCTGTACTTGCCAAAACTCCACCTAAAAATATAGAGCCTGTGTCTCCCATAAAAATTTTTGCTGGATGAAAATTATATATTAAAAATCCAATACAACTTCCTGCAACTACGCTAGTTAACATTGATAAAGTCTCATTTCCAAGTTTTAGTGAAATAATTGATAAAGCAGTCATCATAATTGCAGATACACTTCCATTTAAACCATCTACCCCGTCTGTTAGATTAACTGCATTAGTAGTTCCAAGCATTACAAAAATAGTAAATGGTATATATATATATATTGGTAAATTTATTAAAATATCTGTAAATGGTATTTTTATTTGAGTTCCTATATCTGTAAAATTAACTAAAAATACTGTATAAGCAGTTGCTATTATTAAAAGTCCAAACATTTTTAGTTTAGGATTTAAACCTTCTGTATTTTTTAATACTACTTTTTTAAAGTCATCAATAAATCCAACTAGACCAAAACCTAAACTTGTTAATCCAACTGCTAATACTATTTTTATTAGTTCAAAATTATTTCTATTTAATATACAAAAAGCTATTAAGAAAATGGCTAACACTATCATCATTACAAGTCCTCCCATTGTTGGAGTACCTTGTTTTCTTAAGTGTGACCTTGGACCATCATATCTTTCACTTTGACCTACTTTCAATTTTTTTAAAAATGGTATTAAAATTTTTTCTAATACTGCTGAAATAAGAAAAGCAAGTATTAAATATATTATTTGTAATTTCATAAATTTCTCCTCTTAAAATATTATTTCTTATTTTTTATTTAGCTCTTTTATTATATCCTTTACAATTATTCTCTCATCAAAAGGATATTTAACACCATTTATTTCTTGATATGGCTCATGTCCTTTTCCAGCTAAAACTACAATATCTTTGTTATTCATCATTTTAATTGCTTCTTTAATTGCTTCTTTTCTATCCACTATAACCTTGTATTTTCCCTTTGTTTTCTTTATTCCTTCTTCTATTTCTTTTATAATATCTTCTGGTGCTTCTGTTCTTGGATTATCAGTAGTAATAATTGAAAAATCTGCAATTCTTCCAGCTACTTCTCCCATTTCTGGTCTTTTATGTTTATCTCTATCGCCTCCACAACCAAAAACACATATTACTCTTCCTTTTGTATAGCTCTTTACTGCTTGTAAAATATTTTCTAAGCTTTCAGCAGTATGAGCATAATCTATCATTATTGCAAGCTCTGCCTTATTTGGTACAAGCTCACTTCTTCCTGTAACAGTTATAGTTTCTAGAGCTTCTTTTATATTTTCTGTACTTACACCAAGATATTCTGCTACTGCAATGGCAGCTAAACTATTATATACACTAAATCTTCCTGGTATATCTACTTTTATTCTTTCATTTTTTCCATGAATTTTAACTTTATAATCAACACTTACATTTGTAATAGTAATATCTTTTGCTAAATAATCTGCAGTATTGTCTATTCCATAAGTTTTAAAATTGCAGTTTTTAACTGTATTTACAATTTTAATGCCTTTAAAGTCATCAAAGTTTACAAAACCTTTTTTGCACATTGTAAATAATTTTTTCTTTGACTCAAAATAATCTTCTAAATCTGTATGCTCTTTCTCGCTAATATGGTCTTTATATAAGTTTGTAAATACACCTATATCGAAATCACAACCTGCTACTCTATTTAATTTTAAGCTTTGTGAAGATACTTCCATTACAACATAATCTATTTTCTCATTTGCCATTTTATAAAAAATTCTCTGTAAATCTAAGCTTTCTGGAGTTGTTCTTATACTCTTTCCCAAGCTATCTTCACCTATATAATTTTCTATAGTTCCTATTAAACCTACTTTATATCCTTGTTTTTCTAAAATTGCTTTTATCATAAAAGTTGTAGTAGTTTTTCCTTTTGTTCCAGTAACACCAATTAACTTAAATTTTCTAGATGGATTATCGTAGAAATTGCAAGCTGCAATAGCCAAAGCATATCTTGTATCTTCTGCAATAATAACTGTTATATCTTTTGGAATCTTTATTCCTTTTAAATCTGCATTCATATCTAGCATAACAGCTATAGCTCCATTTTTTATTGCTTCTTCTACAAATTTATGTCCGTCTACATCAAAACCTTTTATTGCTACAAACAAAGAATTTTGTGTTACTTTTTTAGAATTATTTTCTATATTAGATATATCTAAATCTACATTTCCTCTTATTTTAATATTTTTTATTCCTTCTAAAACCTTTTTAAGTTCCATTTAAAGCCTCCAAACATATTAAAATTCAACCATATTATATAGCAAAAAGAAAAATTTGTACAGTAATTCCCTAATTAAATGTATTAAAAAATATCATTTTTATTACAATTATTGTATATTTATATTATCTAAAGCCTATAAATTATAATACTTTTCTATTTTATTAATTAACAATTAAAAATTTTATGAATAAAATATAACATATAAAAATTTAAAATGAAAGGTGTTATTAATATGTCGATTTTTTTAAGTGCAAAAGCTCATATAAAAGGTGGAAAATTATATCCTAAAATAGATGGTATTGTTACTTTTAAACAAACTTTAGATGGCGTGTTAGTTACCGCTAAAATGACAGGATTACCTAAAGCTTCTAATAAATGCACAGGCAGATTTTTTGGATTTCATATACACGAAGGAACTTCTTGCTCTGGAACTTTAGATGATGAATTTGCAAATGCAAAAACTCACTTAAATCTCAATAATTGTCCTCATCCATTTCATAGTGGAGATTTACCTCCTTTATTAGAAAATAATGGTTATGCATATATGAGTGTGCTTGTAAATAAATTTAAAATTTCTGACATAATTGGCAAAGTAATAATTATTCACGATTCACCAGATGATTTTAAAACTCAACCAAGTGGAAATTCTGGAATTAAAATTGCTTGTGGCAAAATAGAAAAATAGAACTCTATCCGAGTTCTATTTAAATAATTTATTGCTTCTTCATATTTTTTAGTCAGACGCTTTCTTTCTTGTTCTGGTAACAATCTCATCCTTTCTTTATCACTATTATGCATTAAATCTGCAATTTTTACTTTTTTCGATATTGGATTACCTTCTAATTTCTTTATATATTCCATATATTTGGTTAATTTATTATGTGTAAGTAACTTCAATGCTTCGATTACAGTCTTTGAAAATTCTTTTTCTAGTATTTCAAAAGTAATATCTGTATCCTCTACAACATCATGAAGTAAGGCCACTATACATTCTTCTTCAGTATCCATCTGTTCCGCTAAATGAATTGGATGATAAATATATGGAATTCCTAATTTATCTAATTGACCTAAATGTGCATTATATGCTATTAGCATTGCTTTTCTTGTATTTTCAGTATATATCATACTATTACTCCTCAATTTTTATAATTTAATCAATATTATATTTTTCTTTTGAAGAATAAGTAGTATGTAAATATTTATGTGCTAAATGACTTCCTGGTTTTTCCAAATATTCGGCATATAATTGTTTCATTACAGGATTTTCATGAGATTTTCTTATTGTGCTTTTCTCATCAATTTCATATAATGCATTTGCTCTTAATTTTCTAACATCAACACTAGAAGTTACTTTTGAACTCTTAATTGGTTGACCACCACCCATAACACAGCCTCCTGGACATGCCATTATTTCTACAAAATGATATGGTGATTCTCCCTTTTTTATTTGCTCCATTATTTTTCTAGCATTCGCTAAGCCACTTGCAACAGCAATTTTTACTTCTTTTCCTGCTACATTTAAAGTTGCTTCTTTTATTTTCTTTTCTCCTCTTACTTCTTTATATTCGATTTGCCCTATACTTCTATTTTCTAATGTATCTACAGCTGTTCTTATAGCAGCTTCCATAACTCCACCAGTTGTTCCAAAGATTGCTCCTGCACCACTTGCTTCTCCCATTGGATCATCAAAATTACTATCTTCTAATATTGCAAAATCTATATTTGCTTGTTTTATCATTCTGGCAAGTTCTCTAGTTGTAAGTACATAATCTACATCTCTTACTCCATCTACTTCCATTTCTGGTCTAGAGCATTCATATTTTTTTGCAATACAAGGCATTACAGATACTGTACATATTTTATTTCTATCAATTCCATATTTTTTTGCAAAATAAGATTTTATAATTGCACCAAACATTTGATGTGGAGATTTACAACTTGATAAGTGGTCTAATAGGTCTCCATAATTTTTCTCTGCAAAACGAACCCAACCTGGACTGCAAGATGTAATCATTGGTAGAACTCCACCATTTTGCAATCTTTCGATAAATTCATTAGCCTCTTCCATAATAGTTAAATCAGCACCTGTATTTGTATCGAAAACTTTATCAAATCCAATTCTCTTTAAAGCTGTTACCATTTTTCCTTTTACATTTGTACCTATTGGCATCCCAAACTCTTCTCCTAAAGCCACTCTTACTGCTGGTGCTGTTTGAACTACCACAAAGGTATCTGGATCTTTTAATTTTACCCAAACATCATTTATTGATTCTTTTTCATGTAAAGCACCTGTTGGACAGCTTTCAATACATTGACCACAAAAAGTACAATCTACATCATTTAAGCTATGATCATAAGTTGTAGAAATACAAGACTCAAAACCTCTTTCAATACAATCTATTGCTCCAATTTCTTGTACATTTTTACAAGTAGATATACATCTTCTGCATAATATACATTTATTAAAATCTCTTACGATAGCTGGTGATTTATCATCTACTTTATGTTTTGTTACTTCTCCTGGAAATTCTACATTCTGTATATTAAATTTTACAGCCAAAGCTTGTAATTCGCAGTTTCCAGAACGAGTACAAGTTAGACAATCTTTAGCGTGATTTGATATTATTAAATCTAGTATTACATGTCTAGCTTCTAATACATTTGGTGTATGTGTATGTACCACCATTCCCTCTTCTACTGTCTGTATACAAGAAGTAGCAAAGCCCTTTCTTCCTTCTACTTCTACTATACACATTCTACAATCTCCGACTTCATTTATATCTTTTAAAAAGCATAATGTTGGTATATCTATACCTACTTCTTTTGCTGCTTGAAATATAGTTGTTCCCTTTTTAGTTTTTACTTCTACCCCATCTATAGTTAATGTAACCATTTCTTCATTCATATTCTATTTTTCCTTTCCTTTTTATTTACGGCAATTTAGAAATTAAAAGCTTTTTTAATTAATTGCGTGGAATGGACAACTTGTAATGCAAGTTCCACATTTTATACATTTTTCTTGATTTATTTTTCTTTTTTCTCTTTCAGTTCCTTCTATTGCCTGAACAGGACAACTTCTTTGGCATAAACCACAAGCTTTACAAAGTTCTGGATTTATTTCTATTTGTGATAATTCTTTGCATTCATGAGTTCTACACTCTTTTAATACAGCATGTTCTCTAAATTCTTCTCTGAAATATTTTAGAGTGCTTATTACTGGATTTGGAGCACTTTGACCTAAGCCACAAACACTTGCTTTTTTAATATTTATTGCTAATTTTTCTAATCTATAAATATCGTATTCTTCTCCTTCTCCTGCACATAGCTTTTCTAAAATCTCCAACATTCTCTTCGTTCCAATTCTACAAGGAGTACATTTTCCACAGCTTTCTTTTACTGTAAATTCTAGATAAAATTTTGCAAGTGAAACCATACATTTGGTATCATCCATAACAATTAAACCACCTGAACCCATCATTGATCCAATGCTTGCTAATGATTCATAATCTATTGGCGTATCTAAATGTTCTGCTGGAATACATCCTCCAGATGGTCCTCCTGTTTGAGCAGCTTTAAACTGTCTTCCTTTTGGAATTCCACCACCTATATCAAATACTATCTCTCTTAAAGTTGTACCCATTGGAACTTCTACTAAACCTACATTATTTACATTTCCACCAAGAGCAAATACTTTTGTACCTTTTGAATTTTCAGTTCCAATACTTGAAAACCAATCAGCTCCATTTAAAATAATTTTAGATATATTTGCAAGAGTCTCTACATTATTAATAACTGTTGGCTTTCCAAATAAACCTTTGCTAGCAGGATATGGTGGTTTTACTCTTGGCTGACCTCTTTTTCCTTCAATAGACTCTAAAAGAGCTGTTTCCTCTCCGCATACAAAAGCTCCTGCTCCAAGTCTAATATCTATATCAAATTTAAATCCTGTACCTAATACATTATCCCCAAGTAAGCCATATTCTCTTGCTTGTTTTATAGCAATTTTTAATCTTTGTACTGCTATTGGATATTCAGCTCTTACATATATGTAACCTTGATTTGCACCAATTGCAAAACCTGCAATTGTCATTGCTTCTAATACACAATGTGGATCACCTTCTAGTATGCTTCTATCCATAAAAGCACCAGGGTCTCCTTCATCTGCATTACATACTATATATTTTTGTTCATTTACTTCTGCTTTAGCAAAACTCCATTTTTTACCAGTTGGAAAACCAGCTCCTCCACGACCTCTTAAACCAGATTTCGAAATAACATCTATTACTTCTTCTGGTGTCATTCCTGTTAAAACTTTTTCTATTGCTTTATATCCATCAAAAGCTATATATTCATCTATATTTTCTGGATCTATCACACCACAGTTTTTTAAAGCTATTCTTTTTTGTTTTTTATAGAAATTTAATTCATCTAATCTATTTACTATTTTGCCATCAATATCTTTACACAATAATCTTTCTACTTTTTTTCCATTACAAATATGAGATTCTATAATTTCTTCACAATCTTCTGGCTTAACATGTGCATAAAATGTTTCTTCTGGTCTTATTATAACTATTGGACCTTTTGCACATAATCCAAAACACCCGGTTTGAATTACTCTTACATTTTGAAGGTTTTTCTCTTCTATTATTTTTCTAAAGTTTTCTATTATTTTAGGAGATTTTGAAGATGTACAACCAGTTCCTCTACATACTAGTATGTGCTTTTCTCTTGTATCTGCTTCTGTATTTACTCTTAGTTCTAACTCTTTTCTTTTTTCTTTTCTTATCTCTTCTAACTCTTCAATAGTTTTCATAGATACCTCCTTTTTATTCTTTCATATATTTATCAATTACTTCGTCCAATTGTTTTACAGTTGCATTTCCATAAACTTCATCATTTACCATAAATACAGGTGCTAAACCACAAGCTCCAACACATCTTACATCATCAATTGAAAATTTTCCATCTTTAGTTACTTGACCGAGGTTCTATTTTTAGTCTTTCCTTCGCTCTATCTAATAATTTTTGAGAGCCTTTTACATAACAAGCTGTTCCTAAACATATCGAAATATTGTATTTTCCTTTAGGTGCTAAAGTAAATCTTGAATAAAAGGTTATAACTCCATATATTTCTGCCATTGGTATTGACAACTCTTCTGAAATTACCATTTGCGCTTGCTTTGGAATATATCCATATCTTTCTTGTACATCATTTAATATTCCAATTAATTGGTTTCTTTCTTTTGGATATTTTTCTAGAATTTCTTTTGTTTCTAGTTTTACTTTTTGGTTTATACAATTCTCCATACTACCTCTCCTATATTTTTATATTTTTTTACATTGTATCATTTCTTGTAAATAAAAGAAAGAATTTTAATAAAATTTTAGTAATATTATTACTCACTTTCTGGAATTTCTAAATATGAAATTATCTCACTTAAGATTTTTCCTGCAACAGGTGCTGCAACACCACCTCCTTGATGACCTCCTTCACCTGTAGGATTATATAAAGTAATTAAAATAGTAAGCTGTGGGTCATCTGTCGGAGCAACACCTATAAAAGAAGTTACATATTTTCCTGTATTTACTCCATCTTCTGAAGTACCTGTTTTTCCACCTATATTATAGCCTTGAACTCTTGCATTTTTTCCTGTTCCCTCTGAAACTACTGAAGTCATCATACTTAAAATATCTTGTGCTGTTTTTTCTGATATTACTTGATCTCCAAATTTTGTTTCAATATCTTGCACATTACCTGTTTCTGCATCTTGAATTTGTTTTACAATTCTTGGATATATATATCTTCCATTATTTGCAATAGTAGATACCATAGTAATCATTTGAATGGGAGTAACTTCAAATCTTTGACCAAAAGAAATTGTTGCAAGCTCTACTGGTCCTACTTTTTCTTCTTTTAAGAATATACTTCCAGCTTCTCCTGGTAAATCAATCCCAGTTTTTCTTAGAAATCCAAATTTATTTAAATACTCATAATACTTTGAAACTCCTAATTTTTGACCAAGTCCTATAAATACTGGATTGCAAGAGTTCATAAGAGCTTGCCTTAAACTTTGTGAACCGTGTGGTCTATAATATCTCCAACATTTTATTCTTCTACCTGCTATTTCTATACTGCCACTGCAGTTAAAAGCTCCTGCTTTATCTACTTCTGCAATTTTTTCTTCTAAGGCTGCAGAAGCCGTTACTAGCTTAAAAGTCGAACCTGGTTCATAAGTATCTGCAATTGCTTTGTTTCTCCACATAGCTTGCAATAAAGTAGATTTATCTTTTTGTTCTAATAATTCCCAATTATTTTTTAGCTCTTCACTATTTATAGTAAATGGATCATTTAAATTATAATATGGGTATGTTGCCATTGCTAAAATGTCTCCGGTTTTTTGGATTCATTACTATTACATTTCCTCCATCTGTACACACATTGTCTATACAGGCTTCTTCTAAGTATTTTTCTACAATAGCTTGAATATTCATATCTATAGATAATACTAAATTATTTCCTTGCTTTGGAGAAACATAGCTTTCTCCTTCATCTCCAAACTCATTTCCTTTAGCATCTATTAATTTATTTATTTTTCCAGTTTCTCCTTTTAAAATGTCATTATATTTTGCTTCTATTCCATCTAATCCCTGATTATCACTTCCGCAAAATCCTATAATATGAGAAGCTAAACTTGAATATGGATAATATCTTTTTGTATCTTCATCTATATTTATTCCAGTCAAAATATTATTATCTTGCATCCATTTTCTTAAAATATCAGTTTTATCTTTTTCTACTCTTTTTACTATAGTTTCTATTGCACTATTCTTTTTAACTTTTTTTAGAACTTTTTCATAATCTAGCTCAAAAATTTCTGATAATTTTTGAGCCACTTTTTCTTTATTTTCTTTAGATATATTTACAGGATTAACAGTTACAGTTTGAACTGAACTACTTACTGCTAATATATTTTTTCCAGTACTATCGAAAATGGTTCCCCTTTTTGCTTGCACAGTTCTACTTGAATTTTGTTGTTCTTCTGCTTTTGCCTTTAATTCATCTGGTGATATAAGCTGAATATATGCTACTCTTATAAGAAGTATTACTATTGCAAGCATACATAAAATTAACCCAAGTAGCATTCTTTTTCTCAAACTTAAAAGATTTGTCTGCATTTTTTCTCCTCTTGTCAAATTAATATTTTTATATCAAATAAGATTTTATTCTTAATTTATATTATTTATAAATTTAATTTTTATTACATAAAAAAACGGGAACCTTAAAAATAAGGTTCCCATCTTCTTATAAAACATTTTCGTTTTCCCAAAATAACTGCGTTAATATAGTAACTTTCCTTGCTCGTCAAATTGATACCATTTCCCATCAATGCAAGCCTTTCCAGTTACCTTTTCGCCTGATATCGGCTTAAAATAGTACCAATAAGTTCCAGAAAATACAGAGCATTGTTGCCATCCTGTAAGCATTGCGCCATATGGTATATCCGTGTCCTTTTTAAAATTACAGCAGTAAGTGTAATCAACCCAACCTACTGTCATTCTTCCGTCTGACTCGAAATGATACCAATATCCATCTATTTGGCGCCAACCTGACTTAAATCGCTCGTTTCCGATATAGTAGTACCACTCTCCGTTGTCGTAGTACCACCAGCCTCCGTCGGTATCCGATACATGAGAGCTAGGTCTGCAAAATTCATTATAGCTTGCTATAATGTGCCGATTTCCGTGCTCATCATAATACGATATAGTGTTCTCTGTCTCGTTATAGATATAGTTTTTGTAATCGCAATAGCCATCATAGTCCTCAAAGCAAGTTGTCTCATGATAACAACTCCCATCATGGATGAAATATTTTACTGTTAACTCTACCTTTCTTGAAGTCCTCCTTTTTATTGATTGGTAGGAAACTATGATTCCATCCTCCCGAAAGAAGTTAAAATCACAGCTGCTTGTTAAAGAAAGTCTATAAGGTCTATCTGCCTCTATAACAAGCTTCAAGTCCTGCCAGCTTTCCTTTATATACTTATTTCCATACGAATATACTTCCAAGTAATCTTCCCAAGTGTCAACTCTAATTGCTCCATTGCTGTCTAACCAAAAGTCTAAGTCTACAGAAGTGATTGTTTCATATTCCGCTGCCCGTGCTGTAAAAGCGCTACTACTAAAAACGCAAGTACAAATAAGTAGCATCATAACTAACCGTCTCACAAACTGTTTCATAGAAGCTCCTTTCTGGTGCAATTTTAGCACCATTCAAACTGTTAATAAAGTTACAACTTTATTTTACTATAATTAACATAAAAAGTCAATTTGTAACTTATTTATTAATTAAGTCAAAAATAAAAACTAACATGCTTTTTAATTACATATTAGTTTTTAAAATAAATTTTGAAATTTCTCTATTATTGTTTGAAAAAAATTTTTATTATCCTCTATGATAACTTCTTCTGCACTAGGTTCTACATAATCTTTTTTAGATAAATTTACATATCGTATTTGACTACTTGTTAGTTCTTGCATTCCTAGCATATTTTTTGCATTTTCTTCTATACTACTTAAATTTAATTCATTTTGAATTCCTATTTCTAATTGTTCATTTTCTTTTTGTATTTCAGTAGCTTTAGACTTTAGACCTTGTATTTGAGAAAAAGCTTGACTAATTTGAGCATTTTGATAAATCATCCCAAATAATACTGCAAAAATAAAAACTGCATTAATAGTTATTTGAGCTTTAAGCTTTGAATTATTTTGTAATTTTGGCTTCTTCTTTGTTGTAGTTTTGTTAGATGGTTTCTTGGTCTTTTTGGTATTTATCTTATAATCAGTTTTTAGCTTTCTGGGGCTGGTTTCATATTGATATGCTGCCAAACTAATTCCTCCTTTCTAAAATCTTTATTCAAATTCTTTATTATTCCTTTCAAATATTCTAAGTTTCGCACTTTTACTTCTACTATTTTCTTGCATTTCTTTATCTGTTGGTAAAATTGGCTTTTTGGTAATTATATTTCCATAATCTTTTGCTCCACATACACAATTAGGTAATCCTGGTGGACATACACATTTACCCGAAGCATCTTGCATAGCTCTTTTTACAATTCTATCTTCTAAAGAGTGGAAAGTAATTATGCATAGTCTTCCTTCTGGCTTTAAGGCTTTTATACTGTTAATAGTTGTATTATAAAGTGGTTTTAGCTCATCATTAACTTCTATTCTTATAGCTTGAAAAGTCCTCTTTGCTGGATGTCCATCTAATTTATTTCTAGGAACTACTGATTCTATTATCTTTACTAATTCTAAAGTAGTTTCTATTTCTTTTTCTTTCCTTAGTTCACAAATTCTTCTAGCTATTCTTCTAGAAAATTTTTCTTCTCCATATTCGTATATAAGATTTGCTAATTCTTTTTCTGGATATTTATTTACTACATATTTTGCATCTAAATTTTGTGATTTATCCATTCTCATATCTAAATTAGCTTCTTTAGTATAGCTAAAACCTCTATTTTTCTCATCTAATTGATAAGAAGAAACACCTAAGTCTAGTAAAATTCCATCCACCTTAGATATTTCTAATTCTTCTAAAATTGTAAGTATATTATCATGATTATTATGAACTAATCTAAAGTTTTTAAAACCTACTAGTCTTTTTTTAGCTACTTCTAAAGCCTCTTTATCTCTATCGATTCCTATTAGTAGTCCTTCTGAGTTTAAATTATTTATAATTTTTAAACTGTGCCCAGCACCACCAATAGTTCCATCTACATATATTCCATTTTCTTTTATGTTTAACCCCTGAATACATTCTTCTAACAGTACTGGTGTATGATTAAATTCCAATTTAATACCTCTTTATATTTTTGATATATAGCATAAACAGTTGGTAAGATTTATACCAACTGTCTCAGCTAAATTTGTAAATTAATCTTTTGTACTTTAATAATTCTTTTGTATTCGTTTAAATTTATCTTTCGTATTTTTAAAATCTTTTGTGTTTATATATTTACAAAAATGTAAATGTATTCTTCTTTAGTTTAACAAAATTTTTTAAATCTTTTGTATTTTAAAATCTTTTGTTAAATTTTAATTAATCTTTTGTTTACTTTATCTTTTGAATAAACTTAAAAATTTTATCTTTTGTAACTTTTTAAACTTATCTTTTGTATTTTCTTAGTTCTTTTGTATTTATATAAACTTTAGCAAGTTATATACTTATTATATACCTAGCATTTCCATTTTTTCTGCAATTTCATCAGCTGAAATATCTTCATCACATTTTTGCCATTTTTCCTTACTCCAAATCTCTATTCTAGAGTCCATACCAACTATTACAACATCTTTTGTAAGCATAGCAAACTCTCTTAAATTACTTGAAATAAGAAATCTTCCCTGTTTATCTATTTCACATTCTATTGCACCTGCAAAGAAAAATCTTGAAAATGCTCTTGCATCTTTATTTGAGATTGGTAAAGTTCTTAATTTTTGTTCGAAGTTTGACCACTCTACTAAAGAGAAAGCAAATAAGCAACCATCTAATCCTTTTGTTATTATGAACTTATCTCCTATATCTTCTCTAAGCTTTGCTGGCATTATTAATCTGCCTTTAGCATCTAGAGAATGCTCATATTCACCTATTAGCAATGTGGTTTCACCCCTTTTCTTTATCTACCACTTTTTACCACTTCTCTCCACTTCAATTAAATTTTAATATATAAATTTTTTATTTTCAAGTATTTTTTTAAATTTTTTTAATTTTTTTTATTTTTTATAAAAATTAAATAGTAAATATAACTTTCTAGTCTCACAAAAAAACACCTTAGATATAAGCTTTTATCTTATATCTAAGGTGTTTTTATATAAGTTAAATTTTTCTAAAAATTTTCAGATAATATATCTAAGTTTGCAAGAATTGTATCTTCTTCCATCTTTCCAACCTTTGTATTTACTATATTATTATTTTTGTCCTTTATAATTGATGTTGGATAATTAGTTACTTCATAAGCTGAACTTGCTGAAGAAAGTTCCTCATAGTACATTGGCATCTGAATAGAATTTTCTTGTAATATTTGTTCTACTTCTGTTTTTGTAGCGATATCTGTAACACTTAAAAATATTACATCATCTTTATAGTTTTCATAAACACTATTTAATGTTTTTAGCATATCTATAGAATCTGGTTGATTTACTTGCCAAAATAAGATAAATACAGGTTTTCCTGCGTAGCTATCTAATGATATTTCTGCTCCGCTTGCATCAAATACTAAAAAATTTTTATATTCTGCTACTGGATTTAAAATTCCAGTTTCTGCTGCGTTTTGATAATCTACTTCGTTTAAAGTATTTGTTGCAACATTTTGTATGTTAGTATTTGTATTTGAAACAGTTTTATCTAATGTATTTCCTATATTGCTTAAATTATTTGTATCTTTTGAAAATTCTATATTTCCAGATATAACAAAAAATATAATTGCTAAAATTAGAAATACCACAGCAAATATTAATAAAATTATATTTTTTTTATTCATTTTTCCTCCTTAATTTCAAAATTTCATATTTAATAATTTTTCTTTCAATTCTACTGTTTTTTCTGTATCTATTAGAAAATTATTCTCAGCTTTTTTAATAATAGTACCCTTTTTTAAATTAGAAATTAGATTTTCATCTTTTATATAAATATTTTCTGATAAATTTAAACTTGTACACTTTACTGCTTTATCTAAAACATTATTCACAACATATAAGCTTTCTAAATCGTCCCAATCTTTTTTTAATGTTTCTAAAGCTTTTTTTATACAAACAGAGCAATTTAGAGTATCTATTTTAAAACCATCTTTAGACTTTTTTATAGTCATTCCTTCTTGTATATTCTCTGGAAGATCTTTTTTTGGTATATTTACCATCTCTTTAGTTAAACTGTTTTCACATACAGCTAAATCTTCTTCAAATCTATCTACTATATATTTTTCTTCCATAAAATTACTTAAGGTCTCTAGAAAATTATTAATAAAATTTTCCTTTAAATTATCCTTTTCTCCTACTAAAATTTCTAAATCCATAATTTCCTCTTTCTTTAATATAAAAAGAAAAGATAATTGAATTTCTATTACTTATTATATGTCCTTTTAAAAATTTATGCAAGCTTAAAATAAAATTTAAATTGCTTTTTTTGTAAGTTTTGATATAATAAATTTATAAAAAATTCGGGGGTAATTTATGCAAAAGAGAAGAAGAAAAAAAATTAATAAGAAAGATAAAAAATATTTATATTTACTATTTATAGCAATTTTATTTATACTTTATACAATAATTTTTGGAAATCAAAATGAAAGATTAGAAATTCCAAATTTTCTTATAAATAATACTACCACTACTACTGTACAAGAAATTACTACAAATAGTTCAAATTCAAATCTCACAGCTACTAGCTCTTTAGAAATTTATTTTTTTGATGTTGGACAAGCTGATAGTATTTTAATTAGAAATAATAATGAAAATATGTTAATTGATGCAGGAAATAATGCAGATGGAAGATTAATTGTAAATTATTTAAAAAATGATCTTAAAATTGAGAAATTAGATTATGTAGTAGGTACACATACACATGAAGATCATATAGGTGGTTTAGATGATGTAATTAATTCTTTCGAAATTCAAAAAATTTATATTCCTTTTACCTCAGAAGTTTCCACTAAAACTTATGAAGATGTTGAAAATGCAATTATAAACAAAAACTTATCTATTACCAATCCAAAAATTGGAGATACTTTTTCTTTAGGTGAAGCAAATATTGAGGTTATGTTTGTAGATAATTCTGAACCAGAAGAAAAAAATGATTCTTCAATTGTTTTGCAATTAAATTTTGGAGATGAAAAATATTTATTTATGGGAGATGCAGAAACTAAAGCAGAAAACTCTAGAAACTGGGAAAAAGTAAATGTTTTAAAAGTAGGCCATCATGGTTCAAATACTAGTAGCTCAGAAAATTTTATTAATGCTGTTTCTCCTGAAATAGCAATTGTTTCTGTTGGTCCTAATAATTCTTACAATTTGCCCAAAAATGAAATTTTAGAAAGATTAAAAAAAATTAATACAACCATATATAGAACTGATCAAGATGGAAGTATTTATTTAAAAAGTAATGGTTTAGAAAATACTATAAACAAGTTACAAGTCTGCTTAGATGGAGATTCTAGAGATTAAAAGACTATATGTAACATTACAAAAGAATTATTGAAAATTTTACTACGAAAAAAAAACGAGTAAGCTTTTACTCGTTTTTATAATTTTCTTCATCATACTCAATATCTAAAATCTCATTTGCTTCTTCTTGAGTTAAATATTTATATTTTATCATTTTATTTATGACTTGCGCTTGTCTTTCTTTTGCAAGCTCTGGATTTTTAGTTGGCGCATATACAGATGGTGCATTTGGAATTCCAGCTAAAAGTGTACATTCATATAGATTCATATCCTTAGGTTCTTTATCAAAATAGCCTAATGCAGCATCTTTTACACAATAGTAACCATCTCCAAAATAACTAGTATTTACATATAATTCAAAAATTTCATCTTTATTATAATTTTTTTCATATTCAAAAGCCATAAATACCTCTGCACATTTTCTAGTAAGTTCTTTACTTTGCGTAAAAAAAGTATTTTTAGCTAATTGCTGAGTAATAGTACTACCACCCTCTACTAATTCCATTGCTCTTATATCATTAATAACTGCTCTTCCTATAGAAATTAAATCTATTCCACAATGTTTATAAAATCTTCTATCTTCTACTGCTACTACAGCATTAATATAATCTTTTGGTAAATCTTCTATCTTAGTAAAATCTTCATTTGAACGAATTTCATTTACTACATCTTCCATACTATTTTCTTCCAAAGCAGTCTTATACATTTTATAACCTTGAATACCAAAAAATGTAGCTATTCCTATTGCTAAAATTAAAATTATTACTAATATTGAAATTAAAATTCTTTTTATTATTTTCATACTTTAATCCTTTCTTTTCTTATATTATACTATATAATCCGAAAAGAAAAGTGAATATTTTATGACTTTTTAGTAATTGTTTCCATTATTTTTTTCATTTCTTCATTTCTCTTAATTTTATTTGTAGTAGTTTTTATAAATTCGCCTTTTTCTATAAATAAGTGCTTCATATATTTATAAGTAGGCATTTTTTTATTTATACCTTTTATTTGCTCCCATAAGACTTTTTTTATTTTTTCTTCACTTAAATCTGGATATTTTTCTTTTACTACTTCCTCATCTAATTTAACTTTAACAGATAAAACTACATCATCTTCTTTTGGAAGTCCAAACACCATACACTCACTTACTAAATCTAATTTACTTACTAAATCTTCTAACTCTTCTGGGAAAATCTTTTTTCCATTTTTTAAAACAATTAGATTCTTTTTTCTACCTGTAATATAAATAAACCCCTCTTTATCCATATAAGCTAAATCACCTGTATATAGCCAGCCATCTTTTAGAGTTTCTTTTGTTTCTTCTTCATTTTCATAGTAACCTAGCATAATATTTGGTCCTTTAGCAATTAGTTCCCCTATTCCTTCTTCATTTTTATCTTCTATTCTTACTTCTACATTTGGCATAGGTAAACCTATTGAACCATATTTTCTATATTTGTAGTTTTCAGCGGCTATTACTGGAGAAGCTTCTGTTAAACCATAACCTTGAATGGTAAGTATTCCTAAATCATTAAAACCTTTTTCAACTTCTTTATCTAAGGCAGCAGCTCCACTTATAACAAATCTTAGGCCTCCTAATTGCTCTATAATTTGAGCAAATACTTTCCTTCTAATATCAATATGAAATTTTAATAGAAATTTTGTAAAGACTTTTGCTATCTTTATTAATTTTGTCTTTTTTTGTCTTTCTATTTCTTTCATTACATTTTTATAAATTGTTTCTACCAATATTGGAACACCTACAAAGAAAGTAACTTTATATTCTTTTAAATTTTGTGCTATATATCTTAATCCATCTGGAAAAGCTGTTGTAATTCCAGAGCTAAGCATTATTAACTGTCCTGTAGATCCAAAGGTATGATGCAAAGGAAGAAAAGCTAAGTTTACATCTGTAGATCTAAAATCTTCCACAAGTTGCATTGAATGTATATTTTGAGCTATATTAAATTGAGATAACATAACTATTTTTGAAGTAGATGAAGTTCCAGAAGTAAACACTAAACTTGCTAGTTCTTTATCATTTATTTTTACCTCTTTAAAACTATTATCTCCTTCTTCTAATCTCTTTTTTCCACTTATCTTTATATCTTCTATTGATTTAAATTCTTTATTTTTATCCATACAAATATATTCTTTTAAATTGCTATTTCCTTTTGCTCTTATTTCTTCTATAATACCTAATAATTTATCCTCAAAAATTATAGCATCTATCTTACTTCTTAAAATTGAATTTTCTATTTCTAAATCTGTTAATCCTTTATCTAAAGGTACTGCTATCATTCCACCAAGTAAGCAAGCTACATAAGAAAGTACCCATTCATATCTATTTTTAGCTATAATTCCAATTCTTTTTCCTTTTAATCCTAAACGAAATAAGCCTGTTCCTAAAGAATTTACTTCTTCTAGGAAATCTCCATAACTAATGTTTTTATACTTGACCTCTTCTCCTACTTTTTCTTTGATTATAAAAGCTCTGTTTTCTCTATATTTGTCAACAGAATAATAAATAATATCTTTAACATTTGTAAAATTTGGATATTCAAAAAATGTTTCATCTTTTTTCATAATCAAATCCTCCATCTAGTTTTCAAAACTATTATATATGTATTAAGAAACAAAGTCAATTACTTTACTTAATCATTTTTTGACTTTATTATATTTTTTCTTCTAACATATACTATAATTCTTAAAATTTCCTTTAAAATTTGAATTTTTATCTATTTTGTGGTATTATTATTTATGGTTTATAGATTATCCAAAATCTAAATATTTTTATAAGGATTTTATATGAGTAGTAATTTAAACGAAATTTTTAAAGATTTTTCTGAAAAAATGAAAAATCATAGTCTTCCACATTGGAATGATTTACCTGAAATAGATTTATATATGGATCAAGTAATAGCTTTAATGGAAAAATATTTATCAGATTTAATTTCTGAAGAAGATGAAAGTAAATTAATTACACCATCTATGATAAACAACTATGTAAAATTAAATATTATTCCTGCTCCAAATAAGAAGAAATATTCCAGAGAGCATCTTGCTTATTTACTTATAATTTGTAGTTTAAAGCAAGTAATGCCTATACCAAAAATAAAAGAACTTATTGATCTAAAACTAAAATCTTGTACTCCTCAAGATTTATTGAATAATTTTAGTGATTTATATAAAGTAACTTTTGAAGGTGTATTAGAAAATAGCACTTCTTATATAGATAAAAGTAAAGATAGCTTCTTAGATGCTTCTATATTCTTAGCTATGGCATCTTCTCAGAGTCGCTTTATCTCTGAAGCTATATTAAAAATGCAAAAAGAAAACTAAATAGAAAAGAGGAATTGATTTGAAGCCTAAAACTTTAAAAAAACTGCGCAAAATTCTTTTTTTAATTGTTGTAATATTTTTTATTTTTATAATAATAAAATTATTTCCTTTATTTAAAGGTTTAACTACACCAGAGGGTAGAGCTTCCTTTTCTACAAGAATTGAAGAACTTAACTTACTTGGACCTTTTGCAATTATAGCAATGGCAATTTGTAAAGTAGTTGTTGTATTTTTACCAGGAGAACCTATAGAACTGTTATCTGGTATGTGCTATGGTCCTTTATTTGGATTAATAATTCTATATATTGGATATACTATAAGTAGCTTTTTAATAGCTCTAGCTGTAAAAAAATTTGGCATGGATTTAGTTAATGATGTAGTTCCAAAAGATAAATTAGACAAAGTACAAGAAATAATTAATAATAATCCTAAAAAAATAGAATTTACATTATTCGTTTTATATTTTTTACCAGTAATTCCAAAAGATTTCTTAACTTATATAGGAAGTTTACTGCCAATATCTATAAAAAAATTTCTATTTATATCATTATGTGCAAGATTTCCTGCTGTACTATCTTCTACAATTGTTGGTAGTAAAATTTTATCTGGAGATATTTTAACTATTGTTATTGTGTATGGAATTACTTATTCTATTTCAGCAATAATCGCTGGTATATATAATAAGTTTTTTTCAAAGGATAAAAGACAAAGTAAAAAGCTATAGAAAAATAAACCTAAATTAAAATTTAGGTTTATTTTTTCTATTTTAAACAATTTCATTTTTTAATTCTTTTTCGGCATTTTTATAGTCCGGCATATATTTTGAGACCATTTTCCAAAAATCTTTAGAGTGATTCATATATTTCAAATGACAAATCTCATGTAGACATACATAATATATCGCTTTTTTAGAGTATTTTACAAGATTTTTATTTAAATGTATCTCTTTTTTAGAATTGCAATTTCCAAAAGCTCTTTTCATATTTTTTATGGAATAACTACTTGGATATAACTCTACTTCTTTTGTTACTACTTCTAAAATTTTTGGTATTTCTATTTTAGCTAGTTTTAAATAAAACTTTTCAAGCATTGCTTCTATTTGTTTTTCTTTTAAATCTAAATCTCGATTTTTATATATACAGAGATTTTCATTTTCTATATCTATAAAAGCTCTTTTTTTATTAGTATTATTTATTCTTAAAATATATTCCTTTCCTAAAATATAAAATTTCTCGCCTTCTTTAAAATAATGTTCTTCTCTTTTTGCATCTTTATACTCTTCTAGCTTTTTTATAATCCACTTTTCCTTTTCTTTCAAGATACTATTTATTTTATATTCTGGAAATCTTTTTGGTACTCTAACTAAAACTTTACCAGACTTTATTAGTATATATACATTTTTTCTTTTTCCTCTATCTATCTCATATTCGAACATATTTCACCTATTATTTAGAAATTGCTTCACAAATCAAATTACTTATTTCTGTAGGATTTTTAACCTCTAATCCCTCTATTAATTTAGATGTTGCAAATAATATCTTAGTATAATTTTTAAGCTCCTCTTTATTTTCTTTAAATAATTCTTTCAATTTATTTGCAATCGGATGGCTATTATTAATTTCTAGTACTATTTTTGCTTTTATTTTTTGATCTGCTGGCATACTATTTATTACTTTTTCCATCTCGATTGAAATTCCGCCTTCTGTTGTTAAACAAACAGGATGATTTTTTAATCTATTTGTAAATCTAACTTCTTGAATATCATCTTTTAAAATTTCTTTCATATATTCAAGCATATCTTTATTCTCTTCGTTTTCTTTTTTTATAGCTTCTTTTTCTTCTTTAGTATCTAAATCTAAGTCTTCTGAAGATACATTTTTAAAAGTTTTATCTTTATATTCCATCATTGTTTGAAATACAAATTCATCTATTGAATCTGTTAAATAGAATATTTCATATCCTTTTTCTTTTACTTTTTCTACTTGTGGTAACATATCTATTTTATCAACACTTTCTCCGCAAGCATAGTATATAGATTTTTGATCTTCCTTCATTCTTTCTACATATTCTTCAAGAGTTGATAATTTTTTTGTAAATGATGAATGGAATAAAAGTAAATCTTGTAATTTTTCTTTATTCATTCCAAATTCACTATATGTTCCATATTTAAGTTGTCTACCAAAAGCATTGTAGAACTTTTCGTAACTTTCTCTATCCTCTTTTAGCAAGTTCATAAGTTCTGTATTTATCTTTTTCTCTATACTTTTTTCTATTAACTTTAGTTGTCTATCATGCTGAAGTATTTCTCTTGAAATATTTAAAGATAAGTCTTCACTATCTACTAAACCATTTACAAAACAATAATAATCTGGTAATAATTCCTCACATTTTTCCATTATTAAAACACCATTTGAGTATAATTGTAAACCTTTCTTAAAGTTTGGTGTATAATAATCGTAAGGCTCATGTGATGGAATATATAACAAAGCCTTATAGCTACAAGTTCCCTCTACAGAAACTGGAATAACTTTTACTGGTTTTTCATAGTCTCCAAATTTTTCACGGTAAAAGCTCTCGTACTCTTCTTCTGTAACCTTATCTTTTGATTTTTTCCAAATTGGAATCATGCTATTTAAATTTTTCAAAACTTGCACAGTTTCATATTCAGTTTTTGAACCATCTTTCAATTTTTCTTCTGAGCAAAGCATTTGTATTGGGTAACGGATATAATCAGAGTATTTTTTTACCATATCTTTTATCTTATATTCTTCTAAGAACTCACTATATTTTTCATCTTCTGAATCCTCTTTAATATTTAATACAATTTTTGTTCCATAGCTTTCCATATCACAAGGCTCTATACTATAGCCTTCAGCTCCTTTTGAAGTCCATACATAGCCTTGAGTAGCATTATATTTTTTTGAATATACAGTAACTTTGCTACTAACCATAAAGGCTGAGTAAAAACCAACTCCAAATTGCCCAATTATCTCAATATCTTCTTTTTTCTCTTTTTCTTGTTTAAAATTCAAAGAGCCACTTTTTGCAATAGTTCCTAAATTATTTTCTAGTTCTTTTTCATCCATACCACATCCATTATCAGATATAGTAATTGTTCTTTTTTCTTTATCTAAAGAAATATTTATTTTTAAGTCTTCTTTCTTTATATTTAAATCTTTGTTAGTTAAAGATTCATAATATAATTTATCAATTGCATCACTTGCATTTGATATAAGTTCTCTTAAAAATATCTCTTTATTTGTATAAATTGAATTAATCATTAAATCTAATAATCTCTTAGATTCTGCTTTAAATTCTTTCATAAAAAATACACCTCTTTCTTACAAGGTGTATTATATTCCTTTATTTTAGCAAAGTCAATATGTGACTGCTAATTATTTTAATATTTCTTCACAAGGTAAATTTTTCTCTATATATAAACTTCTTACCCATTTTTCTAAATCTTTTTGTTTTTGAAATACTAGAACTTTATTAGATTTGTATTTCCTTAAAATTTCAGTAATATATCCTCTTCTTTTTTTGTTGTAAGTAAATACATATAATATAAAGCTACAGTCTAATTTTGGTATTTGATTTCTCTTTTTACCTAAATGAGTTATTTTCCTTTTAAATATTCCCTTTAACTGTGTTCTTCTTGGGTAGTCTAAAAATATAATTAAATCTGCTCTATCTGTTCTTTGAGTAAGAGTATCTATAAAGGTTCCATCTAATATCCACTTTTCTTTTTTTCCTTCTTCTAAAATCATTTTATCTCTTTGTTTAGTATCTCTTAAAACCCAGTTTTCCATATAATGAATATCATCTAAGTGTTGTACCGGTAATTCATATATTTTTCCTAAATTATTTGCTAAAGTTGTTTTACCAGTTCCTGGTGCTCCAATAATTGCAATTCTATTTATATTATTGTTTAATATTTTTCCCATCTCTCCATTACCTATTAATTTGTTTACATTCTTTGCATATACCTGTTACGCTAAAAATTTCCTGACTACATTCTAAACCTGTTTGGTTATATACATTTTCTTTTAATTCTTCAAAATTAAATTTACATTCAAAATCAAAGACCTTTCCGCATTTCAAGCATATAGCATGATTATGATTATTTTTTATTAGGTCATATCTATCTGGTCCTATCGGCATAGATATTTTTAATATTATTTTTTTATTTACTAATAAAGCTAAATTTCTATATATTGTACTTCTACTTGAAGTAGATAGACCTTCTTTTAATTTTAAATAAATTTCTTCAGCAGTTGGATGATTTTTTGAATTTTCTAATACTTCTATAATTTCTTCTCTTTGTTTAGAATAATTTTCCATCTAATTTACTCCAATTTATTTAAAGCTTATCTAATAACTTCTATTACTATTTAAAAATCTTCTATGTGCATCTAAATAAAATTGATCTTTATAAATTCTCTCTTCCTGCGGTACAAATAGTTTTTCGTAAGAATACTCATGTAAATACTCTTCGAAAGTTTTCTCTACTTTACTCGGATCAAATACAAATTCAGCCTTCCAATTTGATGTATGTTCTTTTAATCCATCTACTCTTTCACAATTGCAAATTTTCATTAAAAATTCTGTTTTAGTCATATAACCAGAAGTAATATCTTGTAATTTTAATGGTTCTGCTAGTAAGTTTAAATTATCACTAATTTCTTTCTGTGTATTAAATTCATTTAATTTTATTCTTATTTCGGGCTCATTATTACTAGAAAACCTATAATGTTTCTCATCTTTTAAAGCTAAATCTCTAAAAATATTAAGATTTTCATCGCTTAATTTATCAAATACAATTTTTACTTCATCTTTATCTACAATAGATGCTTTTGTAAAAATATTTTTATTCCAAGAGTTCTTGCATACTAAAGTGCAAGGTTCTTCGATATACTTTTCTATACCTTCTTTATATATCTCGTGTATAGGTTTAGTATTTATTTTATATTTATTTTCTTTTACTTCTGTCTCTTTTTCAGTACATGAAAAAAAAGAAGTTAATATACTAACTATAACATCAACATCAGAAGTATAATTTAAAATATCATCAAGTTCCATACATCTTCACCTCTCTTTTGTACAAATTTATTATATAAATAAACTTTTCTTTTGTCTAGTAAAAAACACAAAAAAAGCTTCAGTTTTTTTAAGCTGAAGCTCTTTATATTTTATTAATTTAGTTTTTCTCTTGCTTTTACAATAACTCTTCTTTCACTATCGTTTGTACAAGTGATTAATGTTATTTCTTTTAATCCATTTGTAAGCTGACTAGTACAAGAATCATCTTCTGGATCTACTACATATTTATCATATACTACATATGTAAGTTTTCTTCCTGTTAAATCTGTAATATATACTTCATCACCTTCAACTAAATCCGGTACTTTACTAAAGAATTTTTTATTTCTATAATTATGACCTACTATACAAAAATTTCCTACTTCATTTGGTTCTGGTCCCCACCAGTAGCAAGGTGATATTTTAAGTAATTCATCTGTTGTTTCATTTATTATACCATATTCTACATCTATTTTTGGAATTTCTATCTTAGCAATTGTCCAATATACTTGCCCGCTTTCTGTAACTCTAGTATTTCTTGGTATAACTTCGTTTTCGTGTGTTTCTGTCTCTTCTACTGGCTCACTATAAATAACTTCAAAAGGATCTTCTGAGTTTAGTATAACAACTGTTGAACTATCTGAAAATTTTATTGTTGTATCATCTACAACATTATCTTCAAAAGTTAAGCTAGCTAAAACTTCTTGAGATTCTTCTTCGCTTTTGTTTTTATCGTATTCAGCATATATATAATAAGAAAATAAAATACATAATAAAAAAACAGAAATAAAGAAGTCTATTTTGTACATTCTTTTCTTCTTTTTTAGCTCTGGTGTAATA
>CALXPP010000018.1 GCA_944390345.1 uncultured Clostridia bacterium | reverse complement strand
GCCCTATGGTAATTACAAATTTTGATGATATAAAAAATCAAAATTCTACCGTTACGAAAAGTAACAACGGTACACAAGGATGTAACGAAACGATTGCCTAATATAAATTTAGCACTAGCACAGGAAGTTAGAAAAGTACTTGATGAAAATAAGGCAGAAAGACATATAAGAGGTGGAATAGCAACAAAATTAAAATATATTCGTAAACATAAGCTAGAAGAAAAGAAGTGAAATATTAATGTAACAAAAAAGATAAAGAAATGAAACAAAACCGTATAACCCACTTATATCAAGGAATTAATGAGAACTGATAAAGAGAGTTTTTTTGACATTTTGTTATATCCGTGATATAAATTCTACAGAGAATACAGTAGAAGTAGGTGGTAATATGGGAATTTACAGATCTGAAATAGCAGATTTAAGAAAAAATATTGGAGAAAACATTGGACAAAAAATTATTGTAAAGGAATCTCCTGGCAAAAGAAGTAAGCCACAGGAGAAAGTTGCAATAATAGAAAATATTTACAAAGATTATTTTAGAGTTAAATTTGAAGAAGCAGATAGATTTGGTTCTTATAATTACACAGATCTATTTACAAGAACAGTAGAGGTAAAATTATATAATGGTGAAGAATATGCACCAATTTTACCGCCACAAGTAGAAGTAAAAAAACATAGAGTAACAGCAACTGTAGAAAATGCATAATAAAATAAAAATAAATGGAATTTTTTTAAACTAGCCTCCATATAAATGGTATTAGAAATTAATAACATTTAAGGGAGGTTTTTTTTATGGCAATAAAACAAATAGATATTTTGCAGAAGATAAGTAGCGGAAATAAAAATTTTGAGATTAAAGGTGATATAATTGTTCCAGATATAAAACCAGACATTGTAAGTATTACTACTAGTAATGCGAATACTTATATTTATAAAGAAGAAATATCAAACGGAAAAATTAGAATTGATGGAAATATAGATGCCTATATTATATATCTTTCTAATAATGGAGAAACTAGAAGTATACAAACAACATTAGATTTTATGGAGACTATTATTGATGAAAAAGCTGTAGAAGGGAAAGGATTATTAACTAAAATAAGAATTGATCTTTTAGAAGCAAAAATCTTAAATGAGCGAAAAATAAGTCTTGAAGCAAGGCTTTGCGTAGAGTATCAACTAACTGAAAAGGTAAATTTAGAGATAAATACCGATTTTGAAGAATTTGCAAAACTTCAAAAACTAACAGAAAAAGTTAAACTACCTGTATTAATTGGAGAAGGAAAAGTGAAAGCTTCTGTAAAAGAAGATATAAAAATAGATCCAGAAGAAGATGCAGGTGAAATTTTAAAAGTAGATTTAAAAGTAGTGAATAGTGAAACTAAAATTAGCTACAATAAGGTATTAGCAAAAGCAGAGGCAAAGATTGAAATATTGTATAGTACAGAAAATGGAAAGATAAGAAAGGCAGAAGCAAATTTACCTATAATGAGTTTTATAGATATAGAGAAAGTAGAGGAAACTAACGAGTGCAGAGTGAATTATAGTACAAGAAATATGCTAGTAAAAATAAATAGTGGAGAGATGCATAGTATTAATTTTCAAACTGATTTTGAAGTATATTGTGTGGCTATGCAAAAAGAAGAAATTTTACTAGTAAAAGATGTATATAGTTTAGAAAAAGAGTTAGAAGTAGAAAAGAGATGTATAGAAATAGCTTTAGAAGAGGCAAGTAATGAAAGTATAAAAATCGAAGAGCAGATATCAATTGAAAATATAGAAAATCTATATTCTTTACGAGCAAGACCAACAATTATTAATAATTCTTTAACTGGAGAAATACAAAGCTATGAAGGGGAATTAGAAATAGAGATATATTTTTCAGAACACAACAATTCTAATATAAGTGTAAAGCAAATAAAACTTCCTTTTATGAAAAAAAGTATTAACAATATTACTACAGAAAATTTAAAAATAGAAAATTGTAAATATAGTTTAAAAGGAGAAGAAGTAAGCTTAGAGATAGAAATTGGAATAGACAACAGTAATTTAATAAATAAAGAAATATCTTATATAAGTAAACTTCAGGAAAAGGAAGAAAATTGCAAAAGTGATTATAATATGTTTTTGTATTTTGTAAAAAGTGGAGATACAATATGGAATATTGCAAAAAAATTTAAAGTATCAATGCAAGATGTAATAGATATGAATAATTTAGAAAATCCAGATAAAATTAATGTGGGGGATAAATTGTATATAATGAAATAATTATATACAATGAATTTTAAATGGAAAATAAATTATATTCAAGAAGGCGCTTTTTCTTTAAAGCGCCTAAAAAAATAAATAAGATTAAACTTACTATTTTTTTAGTAATAATATTAGTTATATTTTCAATGGTATCTTTTTTTAAATCTGCATATCCCATTTTTAAAGCTAGCTGTATAAATGAAGCAAGATCATTAACCATAAGGACTATAAATTTAGAGATAAATAAATTAATGAAAAATTATACTTACGAAGATTTAGTAACAATAAATAAAGACAATAATGGAAAAATAAATTTTGTACAGACAAACTCAAGACCAATAAATGAAATAATTACTGAACTTGCGATAAATGTACAAAAAGATATTGATAATACAGAAACTACAAAAGTTTTTATAAATTTAGGAAGTGTATATGGGATTAGCTTTTTGAAATATATTGGACCTAAATTTAATATAGAACTCGAAACTTCTGGAAATATAGAAAGCAATATAAAAACAGAATTTACAGCAGTAGGAATAAATCAAACACTCCATAAAATTTATTTAGATGTTTCGACTAAGATAAGTGTATTAACACCATTTGGGAAGTTTCGGAAATCCGATAGAAACAAACATACTTCTTGCAGAGTCTGTTATAGTAGGAGATATACCAGATACTTATTACAATTTTAATACAGAAGCAGATCCAGATATGGCTTTTGAAATAATGGAGTAAATATATATCGAATGATATTTATATATGTTATAATAAATAAAAATATTAAATAATAGGAGTATAAAATATGAAAAAAGAAGGATTGCTAACCATACCAGACTTTTCTAATGTAGAAAAATATTTACAAGCAGGTAAACGAACAGAAATAACAGATAGAATAAGAGCTGTAGCTGATTTAATTAATGGGCAAACAGATGGCATTTTAATAAGAAATATATTACTATGGATGAATCAAAATACTGAAAGACTACAAAATGGAAGAGATACGAGAAAGTTTAAAAGGACAGCAGATGAAATATTGCAATCTGGCGAAAGAACAGGATGTTGTGATAGTAGTACATTATTTACAGTTTTAGCAAGATGCAAAGGAATACCTACTATGCAAATTATAACGGTTAATAAAGAAGCTGGAAAGAAAATAGAAAGAGAAGGAGGAGTTATTACTTCAGGACATTATTTTACAGCTTGCTATTTGGCAGATATAAATGGCAATTCAAATTGGGTTCTTATTGATTCAGATCAACCTGTGCAAGATATAAGAGATGTTAGATTTGATAAATTAGATTTAAACAATAGAAATATAAGAAGAGGTTTTTATGCTTTAGCTTATGTTAATGATTATAGCAATGTGGAATATAAAGGAATGAGGATTGATTCAATAGATAATATGAATAAAATTCAAACTGAGGCATATAAAAATTGTGATAAAAGTGATTTTAGTAGTAGGGAGGAAAGAGGAAGATAGTAGAAAAATTTAAAATATAGAAAAAACGGAAGTATAGAACTTCCGTTTTTTAATGAATTTATTATCTCTTTGAGAATTGAGGAGCTTTACGAGCTTTTTTAAGTCCGTATTTCTTTCTTTCCTTCATTCTTGGATCTCTTGTTAAGAAACCGTTTGCTTTTAAAATTGGTCTAAATTCAGAATTTGCTTCGTTTAATGCTCTTGCAATACCATGACGGATAGCACCAGCTTGACCTGTATATCCACCACCAACAACTTTAACTATTACATCATATTTTCCAACTGTATTTGTAACAGCAAATGGTTGATTTACTATAACTTTTAAAATTTCAGTTCCAAAATATTCATCTAATGATCTACCGTTAACAACAATATTTCCTTTTCCTGCTGTTAATCTAACTCTAGCAATTGATTCTTTTCTTCTACCTGTTCCTTGGAATACAATATTTTCAGATTTTTTTGCCATCTTATTTTACCTCCCAAACTTCTGGTTTTTGAGCAGCGTTTTCGTGTTCGCTACCTGCATATACTCTTAATTTTCTAATCATTTGTCTTCCTAATTTTGTGTGAGGAAGCATTCCTTGAACAGCTTTAAACATAGCTTTTTCTGGAGTTTTTTCCATCATAACTCTAGCTGATGTTTCTTTCATTCCTCCAATATATCCTGAATGATGTCTATAAACTTTTTGATCTAATTTTTTACCTGTTAAAACTGCATCTTTACAATTTAATATAATAACAAAATCTCCAGTATCTAAATTTGGAGTAAATGTTGGTTTATGTTTTCCTCTTAATAATTTAGCTGCTTCACTAGCAACTCTACCTAATGACTTATCTGTTGCGTCTATTATATACCATTTTTTTTCAATTTCGCCTTTTTTAGGGCTATATGTAGTATTGTTCATGGTACAAATACCCTCCATTTCAATTTTAAAATTTAATATCTAAGTTATATAAATATATGAAAATTTATTTTCAACTACCGGGGAGAGGTTGAAACAAATTTTACATACTTACATATAATGCTTAATTATTTTAATACAAATTTATATAAAAGTCAAGTAAATAGTGGAAAAAACTTTTAAAAAATAATATAACTTTTTCTTGACAATTAAAAGAAGCTGTGCTAAAATATATGTGTTTTAAGAAGAAGTATCCACTTCTCACCGTATCTTTTAAGTAGGCATACGGTTAGAAAATATCATAAATTAGGCATTGTGTTATACACATAATGTTGAGATATTGTGGATTTGGCTTTTTAAAATAAGTCAAATTTTTTTTTGGAGGTGTTTTACTATAAAACAAGAATTGCCTGTAAATAGACAAATAAGAGAAAAAGAAGTTCAAGTTATTGGAGAAACTGGAGAAAAAATTGGAATTTTACCAATAGATAAAGCTATAGAAATAGCAGAAGAAAAAAATTTAGATTTAGTATTAGTTGCTCCAAATGCAAAGCCAGTAGTTTGTAAGATTATGAACTATGGAAAATATAAATTTGAACAAGCAAAAAGAGAAAAAGAGTCTAGAAAAAATCAAAAATCTGTTGAAATGAAAGAAATTAGAGTGTCTTCTAATATAGGAGAACATGATTTTAATTTCAAGAGTAAAAATGCAAGAGGCTTTTTAGAAGCTGGAAATAAAGTAAAGTTTACTTTAAGATTTAGAGGAAGAGAGCTAAACAATGTTAAAGCAGGAGAAACAATTTTAACAAAATTTGCAGAATCTCTTGATGATATTGCAACAGTTGAAAGAAAGCCATTCTTAGAAGGTAAAACAATGTTTATTATTTTAAGTAAAAAAATCTAAAATGCGAAGGGAGATAAAAAAATGCCAAAACTAAAAACAAACAAAGCAGCTAAGAAAAGATATTCTTATACTGCAACTGGAAAAGTAAAAAGAACAAAAGCTAATAGAAGACATTTATTAGCAAATAAAACCAAAAGACAAAAAATGACTGCAAGAGTACAAAATGGAATTGCAGATAAAACAGTAGAAGCTGGAATTAAAAAACTATTACCTTATGGTAATTAATTGGATATTAAAGGGAAAAGGAGTGAAAAATAAATGGCAAGAGTAAAAACAGCAAGAACAACAAGAGCTAGACATAAAAAAGTATTAAAACAAGCAAAAGGTTACTATGGAGCAAAACATTATAGATTCAGAATGGCAAAACAAGCTGTTATGAAATCTGGTATGTATGCTTATATAGGAAGAAAAGATAAAAAGAGTAATTTTAGAAAATTATGGATAATAAGAATTAATGCAGCAGCAAGAATGAATGGATTAACTTATAGCAAGTTAATCGCTGGATTAAAGAAAGCTAATATTAGTATAAACAGAAAAATGTTAGCAGAATTAGCTGTTTCAGATAGCAAAGCTTTTGCAGAGTTAGCAGAGATTGCTAAAAAAGCATAAATAACAAAGTAGAATCTTCAAGTTAAACTTGAGGATTTTTTTATGCAAAATGAAAATATGTGCAAAAACTTTAGGAAAATATTGACAAATAGGCTTTGCTGTGTTAAAATATCTAACTGTAAACTGCTTAGCTTTGGTTTATAAAGGCTAATTAAATTTAGCTACCAAGTTTAGAAGTTAGCGAGTATACGAAAAGGGAGGTGCATTTTAAATGTACGCAATTATTGAAGCTTGTGGAAGACAATACAAAGTTCAAGAAGGAGAAAATGTATATTTCGAAAAATTAGATGTAGAAGAAGGAAAAAAAGTTTCTTTTGATAAAATTCTTTTAGTATCTGATGAAGGAAAGGTACAAGTTGGAAATCCTTATGTAACAGGTGTAAAAGTTGAAGGAAAAGTAGTTTCTCATGGAAGAGGAAAGAAAATCTTAGTTTTCAAATATAAAGCTAAGAAAAATGAAAGAAAAACAAGAGGACACAGACAAGACTACACAAAAGTAGAAATTACTTCAATTAAAATAGCTGCAGAAAAGAAAACTACAGTGGCAAAAACAACAAAAACAGAAGCTACAAAATCAGAAGCTAAAGAAAAAGTAGCAAAATAATTTATAGAAATATAATATTTGGTAATATAAATATTTAAAGTATATAAAGTGAAAGGAGTGAATCTGAAATGGCACACAAAAAAGGTCAAGGTAGTGTTAAGAACGGAAGAGATAGTGAGTCAAAAAGACTTGGTGTTAAAAAATCTGATGGTCAAATAGTTAAAGCTGGAAATATATTAATTAGACAAAGAGGAACAAATGTACATCCAGGAACAAATGTTGGAATCGGAAGTGATGACACTTTATTTGCTTTAATAGATGGTACAGTTAAATTCGAGAAAAAAGGAAAAGATAAAAAACAAGTAAGTGTATATCCAGTAGCTTAGAATATTGAGATTTTTTTAGAGGGCATATAGTAGCTCTCTATTTTTTTATAAAAAATATAAAAAAATATTTGAAAAATCTTTACTTTATGTTTATAATAAAATTATATTAATTTGAAAAAAATAAAATTCTAATGAAAAATAAAGAAAGGAATTTTTAAAATATGGGAAGTAAATTATCACCAGTTATAATAATTGTTTTAGTGGTTGTTGTAATTGCAATAGTGGGTTTTGCTGTAAGTATGTTTACCTCGGATGAAAACTCAGGCAATGCTTCTGGAAATGCTGAAGAAAAAATAGTTCCAGTTATAGAAGCTACTGTAAATACTTCAGAAGAAAATCAAGATAGAGTTATAATTACTGTTGTGGCTACAACTGCTGATGAATTAGGAATAGAATCTATAACTTTACCAGATGGAACAACTGTTAATGGAGATACAAAAGAATATACAGTTACAGAAAATGGTAATTATACATTTAAAGCAAAAGGTGCAAACGGAGAAGAAATCTCAACTAATGTAGTGGTAGAAAATATAAGACCAGTTTCTGCGGAGAATCCATATATACCAGAAGGATTTGAACATATAGGTGGAGATGTAAATAGTGGTTTTGTTATTCAAGATACTTTTGGAAATCAATTTGTTTGGATTCCAGTTCCAACAGGTATTTTAACAAGAAACACAATGCTTAATTCAGATTTTGAAGAGTCAAACACAACTTCTTCAGAATTAGTAAATAGTGTTGCTAAAAATTTTGGATTTTATATAGCGAGATTTGAAGCTTCTAGCTATGATATAAATGGAAAAAAAGTTGCTGCTAGTATGGCAGGAAAAATTCCTTGGACAAATGTAACATATACAGATGCTTATCAAGCTTCTTTAGATATGGCAGGAGCTTTTGGATATCCAGAAGGAATAAAAACAGCAATTGTAAATAGCTATGCTTGGGATACAACATTAGAGTGGATAAATCAAAATATACCAAACTATTCTACAAATACAAGTTATGGGAATTATTCTGGTACTATTTTTCCAACAGGTCAAACTCAAAGTGATATAGTAAACAATGTATGTGATATGGCTGGAAATGTTAGAGAATGGACGACGGAAATAGACAAAAGTGTAGTAGAAGAAGACAGCAAAACTAAAAGAAACAACAAAAATACTACAACACCTTCTGCTACTTCAGCAGTAAAAAGAACTGTTCGTGGAGGAAGTGCAAACTTAAATAAAGTAGCAAACAGTCATATAGGTTATTACGAAGATTTATCAGATGGATATTGGGGATTTAGAACAATATTATATAAATAAAATAACTAAAAATAGCAGAAAAACTTGTTTTTTCTGCTATTTATTTGTTTCTTAACTAAAACAAATAAGAGTAATAGTTGAAAATTATAAAAAACTGTTATATAATACTAACTATTAAAATAAGAGAAGAGGTAGATTAAATGATGGCATATAACTTTAGAGAAATAGAAAAAAAATGGCAAAAAAAATGGTATGAAGAAGGTACTTTTAATGCTAAAGATGATTATACAATGAAAAAATGGTATGGTCTAATAGAATTTCCATATCCTTCAGGACAAGGATTGCATGTAGGTCATCCAAGAAGCTATACAGCATTAGATATAGTTGCTAGAAAAAAGAGAATGGAAGGTTACAATGTATTATATCCAATAGGTTTTGATGCTTTTGGACTTCCAGCAGAAAATTATGCAATAAAAAATCATATTCACCCAAAGATAACCACTGAAAACAATGTAAATCATTTTAGAGAGCAATTAAAATCTATAGGTTTTTCTTTTGATTGGTCAAGAGAAATAAACACAACAGATCCAAACTACTATAAATGGACACAATGGATTTTTATACAACTATTTAAGAAAGGCTTAGCATATAAAGCTACAATGCCAATAAATTTTTGTACAGGTTGTAAGGTTGGATTAGCAAATGAAGAAGTAGTAAATGGAGTATGTGAAAGATGTGGTAGTCCAGTTGTTCAAAAAGAAAAAAGCCAATGGATGCTTGGTATTACTAAGTATGCCCAAAGACTAATAGATGATTTAGATGACTTAGATTATTTAGAGAAAATTAAAATTCAACAAAAAAATTGGATAGGAAGAAGTGAAGGTGCTGAAGTAAACTTCAAAATAAAAGATACAGAAGACTCACTTTTAGTATATACTACTAGACCAGATACTATATATGGTGCAACCTATATGGTTATTGCACCAGAACACGAATTAGTAGAAAAATACAAAGATAAAATATTAAACAAAGCTGAAATAGAAGATTACAAAAAGAAATCTGCCCTAAAATCAGATTTTGAGCGTTCTGAACTGAACAAAGAAAAAACAGGTGTAGAAATAAAAGGAATAAAAGCTATAAATCCATTTACAAACGAAGAAATTCCAATATGGATTTCAGACTATGTTTTAATAACTTATGGAACAGGTGCTATTATGGCAGTTCCAGCTCACGATGATAGAGATTTTGAGTTTGCTAAAAAATTTAATTTACCAATAAAACCAGTTATAAAACCAGATTTAAGAAATGTAAGCGAAGATTTACGAAAAGAGTTAGAATCAAAATTTGATTATCTATTAGAAGAGAATGTAGATTATAGCAAAATAGAAATGCAGGAACCGTTTACAGATGTAAATAATGGAATTGCTATTAATTCTGGAATTTTAGATGGATTAACTTCAAAAGAAGCTATAAAAAAAGCAATAAGCTATATTGAAGAACATAAACTAGGAACTAAAAAAGTAAATTACAAATTGCGTGATTGGGTATTTTCTCGTCAAAGATATTGGGGAGAGCCAATACCAATGGTATATTGTGAAGATTGTGGCTGGGTTCCAATTCCAGAAGAAGAATTACCTTTAAAATTACCAGATATAGAAGATTATGAACCGGGAGAAAATGGAGAATCTCCTTTAGCAAAGCAAACAGAGTGGATAAAAACAAAATGTCCACATTGTGGAAAACCAGCAAGAAGAGAAACCGATACAATGCCACAATGGGCTGGTTCATCTTGGTATTTCTTAAGATATATGGATCCACACAATGATAAAGCATTAGCTTCAAAAGAAGCAATTGAATATTGGAGTCCAGTAGACTGGTATAATGGTGGTATGGAGCATACAACACTACATTTATTATATTCAAGATTTTGGCATAAATTTTTGTACGACATAGGTGTAGTACCAACTAAAGAACCATACCAAAAAAGAACTTCTCATGGAATGATTTTAGGCTCAAACGGAGAAAAGATGTCAAAGTCAAAAGGAAATGTTATAAACCCAGACGATATTGTTAAAGAATTTGGTGCAGATACTTTCCGTGTATATGAAATGTTTATGGGACCATTTGATCAAACTGCTCCTTGGTCTATGGAAAGTATTCGTGGTTGTGGTAAATTCTTAGACAGAGTATGGAATTTGCAAAATATATTAACAGAAGAAGAAGGTTACTCTGAAAAACACGAAAAAATGATGCATAAAGCTATAAAGAAAGTTTCTTTAGATATAGAAGAAATGAAATTTAATACAGCAGTTGCAACTTTTATGACAATGACTAATGAATTTGTAAAAGATAAAACTATAACAAAAGGGGAATATAAGACTTTTCTACAATTGTTAAATCCTTTTGCACCACATATGACAGAGGAATTGTTTAGTATATTAGGAGAAAAGAAAACTATTAATGAAACTCCATGGCCAAAATATGATGAGGCAAAAACTATAGATGATGAAATAGAGATACCAGTTCAATTTAATGGAAAATTAAAAGCAGTAGTTAAAGCCCAAAGAGAAGCAGATGAGAGTACGGTAAAAGAGATTGTAAAAAATGATGAAACAGTAAAGAAAGCGTTAGAAGGAAAAACTATTGTGAAAGAAATTTATGTAAAAGGAAGAGTATATAATATAGTTGTAAAATAAATTTTATTAACAAAATTGAATTACAAAAAATAACAATATGTTTCTAATATAGAAATAAAAATATACTATTACTTAAAAGAAAAAAACCTTGCAGACTCCAAAGTCTGAAGGTTTTTTTCTTTTTGCAGTAGCTAGTCAACTAAAAGAACTACCTTTTACATAATAGGTTTTTTTGCCATTTGCGACATTGTTCACTCTTGCACCAATTTTCTCCAAGCAACAAATGGCAGGCAGATTTTTTTCATCTACATCAAAGTAGAAACAGGTTGCCTGAAAAGAGCTGAAGATCGTTTCGAGTGCAGAACTCATATAGTGATTTCTGCGGTATTGCTTAGCAATAAAGCCGTAAACACTATATGCCTTGGCAAAAGGCTCCATCTCCAAATACCCAATCATCCTCCATCTACCCTTTTCGAGAATAAAAATGCCGAAGCCGTTTTTTCTTTTGGCGGGAAAGGGAGAGCGACTAAGTTTATATAGCAGTTCCTCATCGCGACTGGTTTCTGCGAGAAAACGCAAATTTTGCACATCTTCCGACTTCAAAGACCGCAATAGCAGTCTTGAATCATTTGATTTCATGGCCATTACCTCCTTTGATTTTCTCTACAATATTATATCACAAAATTGAACACAATAAAAGCTTTTTGCCTAAATTATGGCAAAAAGCTATACATAAAACCTCTTTAATAATTAATTCCTTTAATTTTATTACAAAGACTTTCGTAATTTGGAAGATATGTTTTTAAAAGATCATAAAACTTTTTAGAGTGAGTTTTGTATTTTAAATGACAAAACTCGTGAAATATAATATATTCAATAATTTGTTTATCGAACATAACTATTTTTGGATTAATACATATAAAACTTGTGTCTTTATTGCAAAAAGCCATACATTTATCCATTTTAGCTATTTTGTAGTCCTCTGGTGCAAAGCCAAAAGTGTGTCTTGCTTTTTCCATAATATTTTCAAGTTCATTTTCTGCAATTTTTACATACATTTTGTGTAAAATTATATTTAATAAAGCTTGATTATTATTTTTTCTATATTGCATAGGAATATATATTTTTATTGTATCTTTCTCTAGATTTAGTTCTGGAGATTTTATCTTTAGATAGTAAATATTTATAGAATAATTTTTGCCAAAAATTTTTGTAAATTTTGGTTTTAAAGATTCATCTTTTCCAAAGATAAAATCCTCTAAATAGCTTGATTTTTTAACAGTTTTATAATTTGATTTTGAAAAAATATTCATATCTAAAGCCTCCTTAAAATTTAATTTAATACCTGAACTCTTGTTCTATAAATATTTTACATATAGAATATTTGTTTGTCAATAGTTTTTACAAAAAAATGTTCGTTTTTTAAAACGAACATTTAAAAATTGCTATATATGAATATTTTGCTATTGTTTTTTTATTTTAGGTTTAGAAACAAGAGAAGCAATATATCCAAAGAACACTGCAGCTGCAATTCCTCCAGCGGCTGCAGTAACGCCACCTGTAAATATTCCTAAAAATCCTTTTTCAGAAATAGCGTCTATAGTACCTTTAGCAAGTAAATTTCCAAAACCCGTAAGTGGAACACTTGCGCCACAACCGGCAAATTCTAGTAGATACTTATATATTCCAAGTCCACCTAAAATTACGCCAGTAGTAACAAATACTACTAAAATTCTTGCAGAAGTTAATTTAGTTTTGTCTATTAAAATTTGTCCAATTACACAAATTAATCCACCTACAATAAAGGCTTTTAAAACCATAAACCAATCCATAGAATCCTCCTTAAGTTTTGTACAAATAGTATTAGCCTTATATATTATATACTATTTTTATATTTCATTCTTAAGCTTCTATACTAATAGCATGGGCTATGCCGGGAATAGATTCACCTTGTTGACTACTAGTTGAGTTCATTAAAGCACCTGTTGCCATTAGTAAAACTTTTTTATATTTTTTTTCTTGAAACATTTGATAAATATAACCAGAAAAAACACTTGCTATACAGCCACAACCAGAGCCACCAGAATGAGTATCTTGTTTTTCTTTATCAAAAATTAAAACACCACAGTCATTATAGTTTGCTCTTATATTGTAGCCTTTTGAAGCTGCTAAATCTATTAAAATATCTTTTCCAATATATCCTAAATCTCCAGAAAAAATAGCATCATAATCACTTGGTTTTCTACCAGTATCTTTGAAGTGGGTAAGAAGTGTATCTGCAGCAGCTCCAGCCATTGCAGCTCCCATATTATTTGCATCTTTAATTCCCATATCTACTATTTTTCCAGGAGTTAAAATAGTTATTTTAGGACCAGTCCCATTTTTAGAAAGTACGGCACTGCCACTACCAGTTACAGTCCATTGGCTAGATGGCGGTCTTTGATTTCCAAGCTCTAAAGGAAAACGAAACTGTTTTTCTGCACTGCAAAAATGGCTAGAACTTGCACAAACTACATTAGTAGCAAAATCTCCATCAATAGCCATAGAAGCTAGAATCATACCTTCTACAAAGGTTGAACAAGCACCAAAAATACCGAAAAAAGGAATATTTATTTCTCGAAGACCAAAGGAAGAAGAAATACATTGATTTAAAAGATCTCCTGCAAAACAAAGCTCAATATCCGTTTGAGCAATTTTTGATTTTGCAATTGCCATATTTACAGTTTCTTTTATAAATTTGCTTTCAGCTTTTTCCCAAGATTTTTCTCCCCAAAATTCGTCTTCTAAAGCTTGATCAAAAAATTCACATAAGGGACCTTCTTTTTCTTTTGGACCAACTATACTTGCAGTACTTACAATTTTTACGGGATTACTTAATAAAAAACTTTGATTTCCAACTTTTTTCACTTTTATTCTTATATGATAAAATCATATACTCCTTACTTAAAATTTAGGTTTTAGGTAACCTAGTAACCATATTTAAACTAAAATTATACTTTGGGTATTAAAAATTAGATATATAATACCTACAATAATTGCTGATGAGATTCCATAGACAAGTACGGGACCTGCAACAGTAAACATTTTAGCACCAACTCCAAGCACATAGCCTTCGGATTTATATTCCATTGCCGGAGATACTATAGAATTTGCAAAACCGTGTAATAGGAACAAGAGAGCCAGCGCCTGCAAATTTACCAATTCTATTAAAAATATTAAGAGCTGTTAAAAAAGCACTTAAGAAAACAAGTAGAATTGAAACTACTGTATATGAGCTACTTTCTTCTAAGCCACGCATTTTACAAAATTCAAAAATAATTTGACCAATAGAACATATAATTCCACCAACTAAAAAAGCATTGAAACAATTTTTTAAAATTGGAGAATTAGGTGTTTTTTTATCTACATATTTTTGATAATCTTCTTTACTTTCTACTTTCATAACATTTCCTTATAAATATATTTAGACTTTAAGGTGTCTATAAACCTAATTACATATTATCTTGTTCTTCATTTTCTGATTTTTTTTCACAGTCAATAAAAAAGCTTAAATCTAAATCTACTAAATATTCTTCAATTTTATTGCCTTTAATAGTAGCTCTTTGATTTAAAACGGTAATTCCAGATAAATTCTTTAAAGTGCAAGAAGCTTCTGCTATAGATTTAACGATTGCATCCTTCCAAGAAACATTAGAATAACCTGTTATTTTAATATGTTTTTCACAATTCATATAAAACCTCCTAAAATTAAATTTAGATAAAATTATCTATATTTTTGTTCATATATTTTCCACAAAATACATAAATTATTCATAAAAAAATCATAATTAAAAAATAAAATAAGCTTAATTTTTAAATTATATAAAGAAAGGCTGATAAATTATGGAAAATGAAAAATATTTAGAATTATTAAGTAAAACTTATAAAAATATACAAGAAGTTTCAGAGGAGATTATTAATTTACAAGCTATTCTTAATTTGCCTAAAGGAACAGAGCTTTTTTTAAGTGATATACATGGGGAATATGAAGCTTTTATTCATATTTTGAACAATGGCTCTGGAATTATAAAAAATAAAATTGAAGATATTTATAAAGATTCGTTAACTGAAAAAGATAGAAAAGAACTAGCAACTTTAATATATTACCCAGAAGAAAAATTGAATTTAGTAAAAAAAGAAGTAGAAGAAATAAAAGAATGGTATAGAATAATACTATATAGGCTTATTGAAGTTACTAGAGCCGTAAGCTCTAAATATACTCGTTCTAAAGTTCGTAAAGCAATGCCAAAAGGATTTGATTATATAATAGATGAGCTTCTACATTCTCAAGGAGAAGATAAAAACAAAGAAAACTACTATAAACAAATTATAGAAAGCATAATAGATTTAAATAGGGCAGATGCTTTTATTATTGCAATTTCTGATTTAATAAAGAGAATGGCAATTGACCATTTGCACATAATTGGGGATATTTATGATAGGGGACCAGGTGCGCCAATTATAATGGATAAGTTAATGGATTTCCACAGTTTAGATATAGAATGGGGAAATCACGATATATTATGGATGGGAGCTGCTAGTGGAAACGAAGCTTGTATAGCAAATGTTATTAGAATTTGTAGTAGATACGATAATTTAGCAACTTTAGAAGAGGGCTATGGAATAAATATAAGACCACTTTCTATGTTTGCCATAAAAACTTACGAAAAAGATGATTGCAAAAACTTTTTACCAAGAAACAAAGAAATTACAAGATATAGCAATAGTGATAAAATAATAATTTCAAAAATACATAAAGCAATTTCTGTAATACAATTTAAACTAGAAGGTGCACTTATAAAAAAACATCCTGAATATAAAATGAAAGACAGATTATTTTTAGACAAAATTGATTATACCAATGGTGCTGTAAAAATTAATGGAAAAGAATATATTTTAAATGATAAAAATTTTCCAACTATAGATCCAAAGAATCCGTATAAACTAAGTGAAGAAGAAAAAGAAATTGTAGAAAGATTAAAAAACTCTTTTTTGCATAGTGAAAAGTTAAATACACATATTAATTTTTTGTATTCAAAAGGACATATGTATCAAAATTTTAATCAAAATGTACTATTTCATGGTTGTGTTCCAATGCTTGAAAATGGAGAATTTGAACAAGTGGAAATTTTAGGAAAAAAGTGTAAAGGAAGAGAACTTTTTGATCATATAGAAAATGTGGCACATAAAGCATTTTTTGGTGATGCAAATGGAATAAATCAAGAAGCAATAGATTGTATGTGGTATTTTTGGTGTGGACCTAAATCTCCACTTTTTGGAAAAGATAAAGCAGCAACATTTGAAAGATATTTTTTAGAAGAAAAAGAATTACATAAAGAAAATAAAAATCCATATTATGAGCAAGTAAATAGTAAGGATATTTGTAATAAAGTCTTAGAAAATTTTGGGGTAGATAATGAAGAAGGACACATAATAAATGGACATATTCCTGTTAAAGCTAAAAATGGAGAAAGTCCAATAAGGGCGGAAGGAAAATTAATAGTAATAGATGGAGGATTTTCAAAAGCATATCAACCTACTACAGGAATTGCAGGATATACTTTAACCTACAACTCAAATGGTTTGGTACTTGCAGTAAATGAACCTTTTGAATCAAAACAAAAGGCTATAGAAGAGGGAAGTGATATTAAAAGTGAAATAATTTTGCAAGAAAATGTGAAAGCAAGAAAAAGAGTTAGAGATACAGATATAGGAACGAGATTATGTAAAGAAATAGAAGATTTAAAAAAACTTTTAACTGCTTATAGAGAGGGGATTTTAAAAGAAAAAATCTAATATTACAGTTTGTTTACGATTAAATTACTATTATGTAAAAGCTATTGACTGAAAAAGAAAAAAAATATATAAATATAGTATATTAAAGTATTAAATTAGCGAATTTTGAAATAATAGTAATAGATAAAACGAAGGAGTAATACTAATGGCAAGCAGTTTGGGTATTTATATTGAAGACACAATGATTAAATATGCAAAAGTAATAAAAGAAAAAGATTCCATTAAAGTAGATAGCTTTAATGTTATGTTTTATGACGATTTGCATAAAGCCCTAGAACAAATTATAAATGAAACAAATAGTTATAAAATACCAATTTGCACAAACATTTCAAATGAAATTTATGGATATGTAGAAGTTTTTGCAGGATTAAGCAAAAATGATATAAAAAGTACTGTAGATATAGAATTTGAAATGGACTGCAACGAGAAAAGTTACAATAAAGATTCTCTAGAAATGAGATATATTGTAATGAACGACAAAGAAAATTCAGAAAAATTAAAAGCTTTATATATAGCAGCTAATAAAGCTGATATATCAAAAAAAGCTCAATTTTTAGGAGAATATAGATTACAATCAATAACTCCTATATCATCTAGTATAACAAATTTAGTAGAAGTTGGAGATAAAGATAACATTGCTATTATAAATATAGAAGATACTACAAAAATTACGACAATTCTAAATGGACAAATTTATAGAATAGACACTATAGACATAGGAATGAAAAATATTTTAGATGAAATAAATAAAACAGAAAATTCTATGGCAAAATCTTATGATATATGTAAAAATATTACAATATATACACAAGACATACAAGCAACACAATCAGAAGGAAATGAACATCTAGAAGATATTATGCCAACTCTATACAAAATTGTTACAGAAAGTAAAAAAATGTTAGATAGTGCTTTCGGAAATGTAACAAAGGTGTATCTAACAGGTTCAGGAACTGTTATAAATAACTTAGATTTATATTTTCAAGAATATATGATTAATACAAAATGTGAGATATTAAAACCATACTTTTTAGAAGGTGGAAATATAAAAACCTCAGTAAAAGACTATATAGAAGTTAATTCTGCAGTTGCACTAGCATTAAATGCTGCAGGATTTGGAATGAAAGAACTAAATTATGCAAATTCAGCAAGTGCTTTAAACACAGATGTTATGGCAAAACTTAAAAATATGTTTAAAGTAACTAATGGAAAAAAAGGAGAAGCAGGCGGAAAAAGTGGAAAATTAAATGTACCAATAAATATGTCTTTTAAAGGGCCATTAACTCCGATTGAAAAATTAATGCTTAGAGGAACAGCTGTTGCTTTGGTTGCTGCTATTGGATTTACAGGTTTTTCAAATTATGTAATGAAGCAAATAGATACAAAAGAACAAGAAGTTTCAAACTCTTTATCTAAAACCAATAGTGAACTTGCAAAAATGGATTCACAATTATCAACTATAAATAGCCAAGCTTCAAGCTATACTTCAATGATAGATGCTATAAATAACTTAAACAATCCAGATGCAGATTCATCAGACGACTCAAGCTCAATTGGTTCAGAATTTAAAGAGAGAATTATAAGCAAAGATGCTATACCAAATTTATTAACAAAAATAATGACTAAAATACCTCAAAAAGTAAAAATAACTTCAATAGAAAATACAGAGGATACACATATAGTTATACAAGCTGAATCTTCACAGTACGAGCAATTAGGTTTCTTTAAAGGCTTACTTGCAACAGAAGAAATATTAGTAGATGTAAAATCTACTAGTGGTACAAAAGAAGGAGAGGTAATTAAAGTTACAATAGAAGGAGAATTGCCATGAGAAAAATAGTAATTTTACTTGTTTTGGTATTGTCAATTGTTGCTTGCTATGTAATTTCTGTTCAAGGTGTAGAAAATAATTTATTGCAAATTGCAAGTTATGAAGAAGTAAAAGCAGCAAATAAAGAACTAGATACACAAATAAGTGAATTAAATAGAAAAAATACAACAGAATTTGAAAGTAAGAGAACAGCATTAACTACAGCTGTAAAAAATTACGAGAATAAAAAAGCTGAATATGAAGCTTTAGCTCCAACTGTACAGCAACAACAAGAAGAAACTCCACAAGAACCGATTTCAAATACAAAAACTTATGATGTAGATTTCTTATGGACAATAGTTGGAAACTATGCAACAGAAGAAGGCATTAACTTAGATTTTGTTTTCGTAAAAAGTGCAGAAAGTTCAAGTTCAATAGATACAGAATATTATACAATGTCTGATATAAATTTTACAATTTCTGGAAGTTATAATTCTTTAATTGAATTTATATATGATATTGAAGAGGATGATAGATTAGCTTTTGAAATAAGAAATTTTAAAATGTCAAAAGGTGGTTCAGATATACAAGCAACCTTTAGTGTAATAGGAGTTCCAATTAATAACGAAAACTTAACAAGCTTTACAACTCAATCAGCAACAGATAATGGAACAGGAACTGTAAATAATACTACAGGAAATACAGTAGATGGAAATACAGTTGTAGATAATACTACAAATACTACAAACACAACAAATACAGCAGATACTGCTAATGCAGTAAATGCATCAAATACAACAAATACAACAAATAGCACAAATACAGCACAGTAAGGAGGAAAAAATGAAAGCTTTAGTAAAAGAAATTTTCATAGCTGTCTTACTATTAATGGTTGTAGTATTTACATTGGGAATATTATTTTACGATAGTATGCCTAATAATAAAGCTACATCTACATCAATAACTTATACAGCAGATAGTAAGGTTACAGCCACAATTCAACAAATTACAGAAGAAAAAGCAAATAGTGCAGAATCAAGTGATTCAAGCGATTCTTCTGGATTAGATATAGGAAGTGTACTTGCTTCTTATAGTATAGGTTCAACAGATTTAAGTGAATGGGCATCTAGAAAGACTTATGAAAGCGGAAAAGTAGATCCTTTTGCAGATTACCAAGAGGAAACTCCTGCAGAAGATGGAAATTCTGATGGACAAAATAATAATTCACAAAATGGAAATAATAATTCTAATTCAAATAGTTCTTCTAGCTCAAGCTCAAATAATAATGATGATAGCACAGGAAAACTATTTGAAAATAAAAATTCAAAATAATTTAGGTTTCAATATTTTTACGATATAAAGATTAAACTTTATATACGAAAATTATTTATATAAATTAACTAAGGAGGAAAAGACGATGAGAAATCAAAAAGGTATTACATTAGTAGCATTAGTAATAACAATTATCGTGCTATTAATTTTAGCTGGTGTATCAATCTCACTAGTTTTAGGTAATAACGGTGTATTAACACAAGCATCAAATGCAGTAATAACAAATGAGAAAGCAACAATAGAACAAGATATGGATATGGCATTTGCAGATGCAAATATGGAATACACAACAAAACAATCAATGGGAACTTTAGGGGATACAGAAGACTTAGCTACAATATTAGCAACTAAAGTTGAAAATAATGCAAGTATTGGGGAAGCTTCTGTTAAAACAGGAGGTACTGAAGGTTCAAAAACTATGACTGTACAATATGACACATCTACTAATAGGAGATATACAGTTACTATACAAGTTGTTACAGAAGGAACTACTTCAGCAGGAACAGTAACTGTTGGAAATCCAACAACTATTTAGAGTATTTTTTAGAAAATAATAAAGGAGAATAATAAAATGAGAAATCAAAAAGGTATTACATTAGTAGCATTAGTAATAACAATTATTGTGCTATTGATTTTAGCTGGTGTATCAATCTCACTAGTTTTAGGCAATAATGGTGTATTAACACAAGCATCACAAGCTGTTATAACAAATGAAAAAGCAACAATAGAACAAGATATGGATATGGCATTTGCAGATGCAAATATGGATTATACAACAAGACAAGCAGTTGGAAATTTAACTGCTTCAGATAGTTTAGCTACAATATTATTAACTAAGTTAAGTGCTAATGCTTCTATTGGTACTATAAGTAGTCCGGCAAATAATAGTGGAACAGTAACAGCAACTTACACAGTTACATCATCAAAAAGAGTATATAATGTATCAATTGTAACAACAGGAGATACTGCTGGAACTGTTACTGTTACTCCAGCACCATAGTAAATTAAATAAAATAACTTTAAGTATAGGCATATACAAAATAGTGTATATGCCTATTGTTAAATAAAGGGGAAAACATTGGATATATTTACATATATAATTATATTTATGATGGGAACTGTATTTGGTAGTTTTTTTACACTAGCCGTTTATAGATTGCCACTTCATAAAGATATCACACACGAAAGATCATTTTGTCCAAATTGTAATCATAGACTAGAATTTTTGGATTTAATTCCAATTTTTAGCTATATATTTTTAAAAGGTAAATGTAGATATTGTGGACAAAAAATTAGAATTAGATATTTAATACTAGAAATACTTTCAGGATTAGTATTTTTAATGGCTTATGCAAGCTTTGGTATACATTATCCAAACTATGAGCTAAGCACTTTAGTAGCTTTTGTATTTTTTGTATTTATGTATATTACAATAGTAATAGTAGCTGGAATAGACAAAGAATATAGAACAATACACAAAGGCACTATTATTTTTGGTACTATAATGCAAGTATTGTATATATTATATCTATATATAATGGAAGGCACTAGTATATATAGATATAGCATATATTTAGTATTATTACTAATTATGCAAATAGCAAATATATTGTATTTTAAGAAAACAGGAAAAAATGCTTACATATTAGAAATATTAGTATTTTCTTTTTATATAATATTTGTAACTTCAGCAGAATTATTTTTACCGATATCAATATTTACAGCAGTTTTAATTGCTTTTAATACACTTATTCAAAAAGTAAAATTTAATCTAAGAGACAGACCAGATATATTAAAGGAGAATGAAAGCAAAGCTACAAGCATAGGATATTTTTTAGGAATAGCCACTGTAATTGTAGTGTTACTTGAAAATGTACTAAAGTACTGTATAAAATAGAAAGGACAGATTATGAAACAAAAAATACTTAGCTTTTTAAATAAATTAAAAACAGAAAAAGGTGCAACAGGTGCAGATATAGTTGTTGCTTTAAGTATTATTGTATTGACAGTAGCTGTTATTTCTATGATTTATGTAAATGTAAATAATGATAGTAAAAATGTAAATCGTACAGCAGGAGCGACAAGAATAGCCACAAATATTTTAGAAAACATAAATATAATGCTTTACGATGAACTAAACAATACCTTAAATAGCTTTGCTACAAATGCATCTACAGGCTGGGCAGTAGAAAACATTACAAATGGCAAAAAGATTACATTAGATGGAAAAGTAAAAGGAACAGAAAAAATATTTAATACGAAAATTCCAAAAGGCTACACAGTAGAGCTTATTTCAGAAAATATATATGGAGCTGATACAAATCCAAAATTTGATTTAATGAAAAAAATTACAGTAACAGTAAAATTTACAGTAGCTAAAGCAGAGGAAAATGTTTCTTTGTATGCAAGCAAAGAAAGAGAAATATTAAAAGAAGTAAATGAGCCAGAGACTAGTAAACTAACTATATCTAGTGGTCAAGCATATGTACCAATTAGATATTCAAAAGCACAGGAAGCATATTTGGTAGTAGATGAAAATAGTAATGATTGGTACAATTATTTAAACAAAAGCTGGGCTATGGTTTATGTAGATACAGAAGCAAATATAAACTCAATTAAAGCTGCAGGAAAATTAACAGAAGCACAAAAAAACGATAACAGTAAAATTTATTACTGGATACCAAGATTTTCTGATTCAGGACAAGCTTTATATGGAGCTTCTAAACATCCAATAGAATACAAAACACTTACAGCAGAAACAGGAAGTCAAACAATGACGATTCTAACTCCTTCTACTACAGAAGTAGCACCAGAGAACAATTATTTCAATGCAAATACAGTAAATGGCTTATGGGTAAAAAAGAGTGAACTTACAACAAATGCTGTAGCAAAAGAATTTAATTTAAGCAAATTTGGACCAGTACAATATTAGAAAGTCTTGCAAAAAATTACAATATTATACAAAAAAAGAAATTTTTTGTAATTAGGAAAAAACTATTTATTTTAAAAATTTTATAAGGTATAATATATAAAGAATTAGAGGTAAACAAAAGAGAAAGGAGAATTTCTAAAGATGGCACTAAACGGAAAAGCACCAATTGGTGTTGAGTTAGTAAAAAAAGGAGTTGTAACAGAAGCTGATATAGAAGCTGCTATCGAGTATCAAAAAGAGCATCCAAATAAAAAAATAGGAGATATTTTAAACATATTAAATCTTTGTCCACAAAGAGATTTAATAAAAGCAATGGGTGAAATCTTAGGAGAAAAAGTAATAGTACTAAGACCAGACTCAATAAATGTAAATGTTACAGATTATATTTCTTTAGATATATGTAAATCTTGTAAAGCAATGCTATTTGATATAATGGGAGGAAAAGCAAAAGTTTGCTTTGCAGATACAGCAAACAAAAGAGCAATAGATCAAGTCCGTTTAATTTTACTAAACCGTGGTCTTGTAATGGATAAATATTTAACCTTTGAGACCAATATAGACAATGTAATAGAAAGCTTAGAAGGAAAATCTGGAGACAATATTGCTTCTACAGGAGATGTAACAGGCTTAGTAGATACAATTATTAAAACAGGTATGGACAAAAGAGCCAGCGATATTCATATAGAGCCAATGGAGACTTCTATTCGTGTTCGTTATAGAATAGATGGCGATTTAGTTACAGTGGCAAGTATAGAAAAATCAAAGCAATCACAATTAATAGGAAGATTAAAAGCAATTTCAAATATGCACCAAGAAAAACAAGAGTCACAAGATGGTAGAATTTTACTATATAGTGATTACAATATCCGTGTATCTTCACAAAAAACAATTAATGGAGAAAAATTCTGTTTAAGATTATTAAAGAAAAATGCAGGAATAAAAAATATTTTCGATTTAGGATTTCCACAAGATGAAGGAATTTTAAAAAAATGTTTTGATAAAAGAAATTCAATTACAGTTGTTGCAGCGCCTACTGGTGAAGGAAAAACAACAACACTATACAGTATATTAGATTATTTAAATAAACCAGAAATAAATATTACAACAGTTGAAGACCCAGTAGAAATTCGTGTACCAGGTATAAATCAGATAGAAGTTGATGTAAAAGCAACTTTCGCACAGTCTTTAAGAACTATTTTGCGTCAAGACCCAGATATTATATTAGTTGGTGAGATTCGTGACTTAGAAACAGCAGAAATAGCACTTCAAGCAGGTCAAACAGGACACTATGTATTATCAACAATTCACACAATTAATGCAGTTGAAGTTATTACAAGACTTAGAAAAATGGGAATATCAGACTATGATATTTCAAGTACACTTGCAACATCAATTTCACAAAGACTTGTAAGAAGGGTATGCCCACATTGCGCAGTAAAAAGAGCTTTTACTAAAGATGAAAAAGATTTAATAAATAGATTAGCTTCAAAATATGAGCCAGAATACAATTTTAAAGATAAATATACTTATGATATTAAAGGTTGCAAAGAGTGTAACTACACAGGTTTCTTAGGAAGAATTGCATGTTTTGAAATTTTGGAGATTACAGAGCCAATTAGAGAATTAATATCAGCTGGTCAATCTAGCTTAAAGGTAAGGGATGAAGCTTTAAAAGAAGGATACAGACCTTTGTATATAGATGCTTTAAATAAAGTTGTAAATGGAACTACAACAATAGAAGAAGTAAATAAAAAATTAGCTTTATATTAGAATTAGATTCTAAAGATAAGAAAGGAAGAAATACAAATGTTATTAATTGAAAGTATTATTAAAGATGCTATTGAAAGAGATGCATCAGATATTCATTTAATAAAGGGATTAAAACCAATATTAAGAATAAGAAGATCTTTAGTAGAAATTTCAGATTTAGATGCCTTAGAGGAGGGCGACCTTTACGATATTTACGATTATATAGTAAGAGGAAATGTAGAAAAAGATAATATGTATAAAACTCAAAGAAAGTTAGATACTTCTCTAGTATTTGGAGATATTCGTTTGAGGGTTAACTGTTCATTTGCAGATGATGCTCCAATATGTACAATGCGTATTATTAAAAATGAACTTCCAAAATACGATGATTTGGGATTACCAGAAATTATCCGTACAATGACTTACCAACCACAAGGTCTAATACTTGTAACAGGAAAAACGAACTCTGGTAAATCTACAACCTTAAGTGCTTTAATAGATGAAATTAATAATAGACAGAATAAGAAAATTCTTACTTTGGAAAACCCAATAGAGTTTAAACATAAAAGTAAAAAATCAATAATAGTTCAAAAAGAAATAGGTCCAGGAAAAGATGCACTAACCTTTAGTGATGGTGTAAAGAACTCATTAAGAGAGGACTGCGATATCCTAGTAATAGGAGAGATTAGAGATAAAGAAACAATGGAAGCTGCAATAGATATGGCAGAATCTGGACACTTGGTAATAGGAACTTTACATACAAAATCATGTGCAGAAACTATCGATAGAATGATTAACTTCTATGAAGTTAGAGATCAGGCAACTATTAAAAACTTAATTTCTTCATTATTAAAAATAGTTGTTTCACAAAGATTATTAAAAGAAGCTAATTCAGATAAATTAGTTTTAGTACCAGAAGTTATGGTAGTAGATAATACCATTGCAGCTTGTATTAGAAAAGAAAAATTTAGTACTTCAGAAATAGAAGATGCTATACAAGGAAATCTTGAAAAAGGAAGTATAGGACTAATAAATTCTTTAGCAAACCTATATGTTCAAGGAAAACTATCTTTAGAGCAAATAAAATCACAAGTAGAAGAAAAGAACTACGAAACTCTAAATAGAACAATTATGCAATTAAACTTAAGAAGAAATGCACAAACAAGACCACAAAACTAAAATTATAAACTTATTTGTATAAATGAATTATAAATACTTAAATAAAAAGCAGAATGGAGGAAATAATAGATGCCAACTTTTATTTACAAAGCAGTATCGCCACAAGGAAAAATTGTAAAAAATAAGGTTGATGATGCTAGTAAACTAAGCTGTATAAGAAAGTTAAAAAGAAATGGTTTAACACCAATTAGTGTAACTCAAACTTTAACTATAACAAAAGGTGGCGGAAAAACGCAGAGAAAAAATGTAAAATCAGCTTCTCAGCTTCAAACAGAAATGCTTTCTGCTAAAATTGCACCAAAAAGAAAATCACAGCAACCACTTATAGAAAAAATAGATAAAGCTTTGATGTCTACAGAAAAGATTACATCAAGAGATATAAGAGTTTTTACCCAAAACTTTTATTTACTAAAAAAAGCTAATTTTAATAACATACATGCTTTGTCAACAGTTATAGAAACTACAGAAAATCCAAAATTTAAATCAGTATTAGAAGATATATTGTCTGGTGTTGAATCTGGAGAATTTATGTATACAACAATGGAATATTACTCAAATATTTTTCCATACATATATATAAATATGATAAAAGTTGGAGAATTATCTGGTTCTTTGGAAACTTCTCTGCAACAGGCAGTAACATATCTAGATAGTAGCGATTCTTTAACTAAAAAATTGAAAAAAATATTAATACCAAATATAGCAATGTTTGTTGGTATTTTAGTAATGTTATTTGTTGCAGTAATAGTTGGTGTTCCAATGCTACAAGGAATATTTGATGAAATTGGTGGAGGAAAGTTACCACCTATTACATTAAAATTTGCACATTTTGTGGATTTAATGATTCAATATTGGTATATACCAGTAGGAATAGTAGCATTGCGGAATAGTTTCTTTTGTAATTTGGATTTCGACACCAAAAGGAAGATATCAATTTGATTACTTTAAATATACAATGCCAATCTTTGGAAAATTAATATATTCATTAGATTTTACTAGATTAATGAGAAGTGTTTATTTAAACTTACAAAATGGTATGAGAATTCAAGATTCATTAGAGGTTAGTAAAAATGTTGTAAAAAATAATGTAATGCTTTCTGTAATTGAAACTTCAATAAACAATATATTCATAGGTCAGTCTTGGATTGATCCATTCGAAAAAACCAGGCTATCTAGTCCAATGACAACAGAGATGCTAAAAATAGGTATGCAAACAGATTTAACAGAAATGATTGCAAAACTATTAGAATATATGGAACAAGATATCGATAACACAATGGAAAAAATTATTAAGATATTACCAGAAGTGTCTTATGCAGTAGTTGGTGTAGTACTAATCTTCTTCGTAGTAGTAGTACTAGTTCCTTGTATTCAAGTTTACATGGGTGGATTCTTATTTGAGGCATATCTATAAAATAAATATTTATAAAAATAGAAAGAAAAACATTAAGTGTCTAATTGATACTTAATGTTTTTTTGTGGATAAAATTCAAAGGTTATTTTAATTTTTTGATTTTTGTTTCGGATAAACCTGTTAATTTTGAAATTAATTTAATATCTATTTTTTCTTTTAGCATTTTTTTTGCTATTTCGATTTGAGCCTTTTTTTCACCATCATCAAGACCACTATGGTATCCATATTGTTCAATGGCTTTTTTATCTCTTAGTTCCTTCATCCTATATTCAGCAAGTCTTTGAGCATATTCATCTTTAGAAATTTCATCTAATTGTTTTTTAGCTTCCTTAATATCTACATTTTCCATATCACTAACCTCCAATAAATCAGGTTTCTTTATAAATTTGAGCCAGCTTATTAAATTTTTATAATTTTCATCTATGTCATTTTTATTATACACTCTTTTAAATAATTTTTCTACTAATTTTAAAGAAACAATATGAATTTCAAATTCATCTGTTAGTATATATTTAGGTTGCTTATCTTCTTTAATTTTCCATTTAGTATGAAATTTTTTAATAGCTTTTAAATTTTCAAATTTTTTAAAATCAAAATCAGCAAAAAGAATAATAATAGATTTTTAGTAATATTCTCATTACCAATACAACCAAAGATACGCTTAAAAATATAATCGTTAGTTGGAATCATAAAATTATTTAAATTTTTAGAATTTATAAAAATCACTCTCCTTGTATAATTTTTTGTTTACTGAAATTTTATTGGAAGAAAATTCCAAAGAAATAAATCAAAATGAATAAAAATAATTAAAGTAAAAACATAATATCAGCTCTAAATCTAAAAGTCAAGAGTCTCATAGTATAAATATAAAAAAATAAAGTAAGGAAAAATCTGGCAAAAAGATTGAATACATAAATAAAATATGATACAATACAAATGTTCGTAAATATAAGTGAGTGCTTATATATTAAAAAATAGTACAAAATTATATAGGAGGTGATTTAAAATCGATAAAATTAAAATAAAAGCATAACACTTTAAATAGTTAGTTTTGTACTAGTAAAAATATAGAATTAAAAGAAGAAAAAATTGAACTAAAAATATATTAATATTTGACAAAAAGTATATAGAAAAAAATAGAAAGCTGTTGAATAATATAAATACACTAGAAAATTCAAATTTTATTGTCAAAAGTTGTATCACGAAAAGACTTGCTATTTAAAATTTGTTTTGCTAAAAAAATTTTGAAAGTAAGGTTGAGGGTCAATTATGGAAAGTAAAAAAGAAATTCAAAAATTATATGAGAAGTATATTTCTCAAGATATTGATTTAACAGAAGAGTACAAAAAAGCTTCAAAGGAATTTGCAAAAAAAGTAGAAGAATTTGAGCAAAATTTAAAAATAGAAAACTTTGCTTTTATAAAAGAATTCGAAGAGATATGTAAGCTAATGAGTAAAATGCAAGAAGAACAAGCTAAAAAAAGCTTTGAGATAGGATATTCAATGGGAGTAAATTTAACTTTAGAAGCTATAGAAAATGGCAAAATAAAGAAATAAATTTATAATTTCTAACTTTTAATTTAAAACTTAAAATTTAATATATTTTAACATAAATCTAATTAAAAACTTATAAAAAGAAAACTTAAGAAAATAAAAGGTTTTAAGAATCGAAGAATTAAATGAGTGTAAAATGCAGAATATAAAATATAAATATATATAATAAAATAAATAGAAAAATAAATAGCAAAGGTTTTTAAAATTATTTGCTATTTATTTTTTTATCAGGAACTATGGTGAAAAGATCATTAGGAGAGCAATCTAAAAGTTCACAAAATTTTTCTATATTAGCATACTTAATAGATTTTGTTTTATTTGTAATAATATTGTTAAAATTGGTGTAAGTCATATCTAATTGTTGAAATAACCAATATTTGCTTTTTCCTTTATTTTCCAAGATTTCCAAAACATTTAATTTTAACATAAAAAATCCTCTTTCACAAAAATATTACAATTGTATTATAAATGATAATTAACTATTGCAAAACTCACGAAAAGAGTATATACTGTAAACAGTAGATATCGAAAACAGCAGATAGTTTTAATATTAATATCGTATTTCAAATACTTAAGCACGAAATATCAAGTACATAAATATTATTTATAAAAGATATTAAGCTTGGAGGTGGTTTTCCCTCCAAAAAAACGACAAGACTTCTTTAAAAGTTTTGTTTTTATGGATTTGGGGAAGTCTTTTTAAAGACTTCCTTATTAATTAATCTTTATAATACATACTTATTTTATACTATTTTATTAAAAATGAAAAGTATAATTTTTTATTTTTATTTCCACTTTTTTACCAAAAAATACTAAAAAAATAAAAATTTGTAAAAAAATGAAGAAAAAAGTAAAAAATTATCTTATAAATTAATCTAAAGAAAAGGAGTTTTTGTGTATGAGTAACAATAAGAAAATATTTATTGGTGTAGTTATTGCAATTTTACTAATTGTAGTAATAGCTGTTGTAATAAATAAAAGAAATTCAAATACAACAGAAGAAAATACAAATACAGAAATAAACTACAACAATGAAACAGGAGAATATTATATACAAGATGAAAATGGTGAAGTACTACATTCAGCATATAGCGAAGATGATTTATATATTTACCAGATAGACCCAGATTATGATGCAAAAAATCCAGATAGTAGCTTAGAATCACAAGCAATGCCAGAAGAATAAACAGAAAATTTAATAAGGTTAATGAAAACTATTAAAACTAATGGAGGAAAAACATATGATAAATGGAAAGAAATTTCAATGTACTGTACATAAGAAACGGAAATTCTGGAATTACTTTAATTGCTCTAGTAATAACAATAATCGTAATGCTAATTCTAGCTGGAGTAGCCTAAATGCAGTAATTGGAGAAAATGGAATAATTACACAAGCACAAAATGCAAAAATAGCAACTGCAGTAGGATCTTTTAATGAATATATGCAAAGCTGGTTTTTCAATAAAAAAATGGAAGATGACGGCTATAATATAGAGGATTTATATATTTCATCTGGGTGGATTGAAAGAAAATTAGATATAGATGATGAAGGAAATGCATATTATGTATATATTATAGATAAGAGTAAGGTAACAGATGAAGAAATATTAAAATATATGCAAGCAGGAGATGGAGATCCATATTCATTGCAAGATGTTTATGGAATAAATTCAGATTTTTCAATATGGTATAAAGATAGTTTTGGAAATTTAATAAATTCACAAATAAAAGTATTGGCAATAGATGATAACACAGAAGTAAATTTTGTAGATCCTGCATTATCACAAGCAATAGCAAATGCTGTTGGAGTGGATGTAGAAAATGCAACAATAGGAAACTTAAAAAATGTAACGACACTAAAATTAAATTATGATGGAACTGAAAGTGATATAACAAATTTAAATGATTTATATTATTTACCAAATTTAAAAAATTTATATATTTATAATTTAGATTTAGATAATATAGATGGACTAAAATATTGTAGTAACCTAGATAGATTAGAAGTAAGATATTGCACAATTACAAATGAATTAAGTAGTATACAATATTGTAGCAAATTAAGATATATTGTTTTTGGTGGAAATCCGACAACTAACAAGCATTCTATAAATAATAATAATATAGATAGTTTATTTAATGCAATTAAAAATATGAATGGAATAGTTCAATTATTAATAACAAATATGGAGGATTCTCTAACTAATTTAGAAAAAATAAATAATGGATTACAAAGTTTAAATTGTAAAGGTACATTAAGTTATTTAGCACTTAGTAATAATGATATTTCAGAAGGAGAACTTAATTTAAATGGATTTAATTCATTATATCAATTAGCGTTAAATGATTTTAAAGGAATTACAAGAATTTTAGGATTAGAGAATATGAAATTAAGATACTTTGATGCTCAAGCTACTAATTTGATTTATATTGATAATATAAATATGGATTATACGAGATACACTGACACATTTATTTATTTAAAAAATTGTAATAATTTAAATCCTACATCTATTAGTGCAGCATCAGAGCAATTACTAAATGTATATAAATATACAATAAATCCTGAATTTGCTCAATATATAGATGGAAATACAACATTAGATTATTCGGGCATACCAAGTGGAGATGTTGTAGATGGAACCATTACTTATGTACCGGATACTGTTACTACAGTTAATTTAACAAATAAATCTAAAATAACCAATATAAATTTTTTAAAAAACAAAACGAATATAAAGGAATTAAATTTATCGAATTGTACAGGAATTAGTGAAGAAAATTTAATTGAAGTATTATCAACTTTAACTGGAATAGAAATATTAAATTTGCAAGGGTTATACCAATTAACAAATATTATTTTTATAAACAATATGCCTAAATTATACGATTTTACCCTTTTTAATACATCAGTAGAATTTACAATTGCTACAGATGCAAATGCAATAGCTTTAAACAATTCAAATATTACAAGATTACAAATAGGATATAATGGTAATGATGAATCAAAATATAAAGGAAACAATATAGATTTAACATTAATTCAACCTTGTATAAATAAATTGACATATAGTAATGGATTAGTATTACTTGGAAACAGTAAGGCAAATGAAAAATTTGCCGAGCAATTAAGTAGATGTACTCAGTTAACGCAACTAACAATGAGATACTATCAATCAAATATAAAAAAACTAGACTTGTCAGCTCTTGTTAATTTAGAAACATTGTATTTATCACAAATTTATATAGATGAGTTAGACATTAGCGGATGTATAAATCTTAAAACATTATCTCTTGGATCAATGTTTTCTGGATATTATAAATTTAACAAACCAAATTTTTCAAATCTTTCATCATTAGAGGTTTTGAGTTTTTCGGGTAATTTTATGACAAGCAGTGAATTTAACGAAATGTGTGATGAATTAGCAAACTCTAAAAAATTACAAAGAATAGATTTAAGTTCTAATTCAATTTCAAGCATAAGCAATATTGGGAAATTATCTGCTTTAAAATCTTTAACAATCTCAAATAATAATTTGTCAGATATATCACCAATAATAAATTGTTCCAGAATTTCATCATTAAATTTAAAATATAATAATTTAGGAAATGATGCAGTAGATTATTTGGTACAACTATATAATGAAAATAAAAAACTTGGTAAATCAGCTTTATATTTAGGAGGAAATAATATAACAGATTATTCACCATTATTAAATCTAGGATTTAATGAAGGCAGTTTAACTTTGCCATAAGAATATAAATAAACTAGTTTTTTATGAAAGTTTAGTTAAAGTTTACTAAAATTAATCTATATTAAACATTATATATATAAAATATTCGAAAAAGAGCTTTATTGAATTGAACTTTATTTGTTCACTTCATATAAGCTCTTATTTTTATATGATAATATAAAATAATATTCTTCAAAAAATTGAATCTTATATTTTACAATACCAATAAATGTGTTATAATAAAAAAGTTAAAAGGAGGCGAAAAGAGACAAAGATATGAAATTAAACATAGTATTAGTAGAACCAGAAATACCACAAAATACAGGAAATATAGCAAGAACTTGTGCAGCTTTAGGTGCAAAATTGCATTTAGTTTATCCATTAGGATTTTCTATATCAGAAAAGCAAGTAAAAAGAGCAGGTTTAGACTATTGGGATAAATTAGAAATAGAAGAACACGAGAGTTTCAAAAAATTTTTAGAAAAGTATAGACCAGAAGAAAACAATATGTTTTTTGTTACCACTAAAGGAAAGCATGTTTATTCAGATGTAAACTATAGTAATATGAATGAAGTATTTGCTTTATTTGGAAAAGAAACCAAAGGTCTTCCAGAAGATATACTTTTAAAATATATAGATAAAACTATTAGAATTCCAATGAGAGAGAGTTTGCGTTCACTTAATTTATCAAATTCTGTTGCTATTGTAGCTTACGATATATTTAGACAAGCAGGCTTTGATAAATTACAAGAAATAAGTAATTACTTCGACGATAGATTATAAGTTTATTAATAAAAAATTCATTGCAGAAAAATAATAAGAAAAAACTATTTATTTTTTCTTAAAAATAAGTTATTATATAATATAGAAAAGGTAATGGAGGGGGCTTATGAAAAAATTAAAAAATGCAATATTAATTCTTTTAGCAATTATTATTTTAATTTCTTTTCTATTTATTCTTACAGGTTGCAAAATATCTGCTGAAACTTATGAAAATGGAGTATCAGTAGAGGTAGATGAAGCTACAAAAGGTACTTTTGAGAATATATTAACTTGGATTGAAGAAAGATTAAGTAGAGTTTTTAAAACATCAAATGAATAATATAAAGGAGTTTTAATAATATGAAAAAAATAACTAAAATATTATTATTAGTTTTTGTTACAGTAATAATGTTATTAGTTTTAACTGGTTGCGAAAGCGAAAATGCAACTCAAATTAAAATTAATAATTCAGATACTACCAGCAATACAACTAATAATACAGAAAATGAAGAAGGAGAAGTAAAATTGAGTGATATAGATTTTAAATCAGCAGCAGAAAAGCAAATGGCTATGCCAAATAGTGGAGATACAGTAGCTATTATGCATATTAAAGATTATGGTGATGTAAAATTTAAATTTTTTGAAGATGTAGCACCAAAAGCAGTAGAAAACTTTTTAACACATGCAAGAGAAGGTTATTATAATGGACTTACTTTCCATAGAGTAATTAATGAATTTATGATTCAAGGTGGAGATCCAGAAGGAGACGGAACAGGTGGAGAAAGTATATGGGGAGAAGGATTTGGAACAGAATTAGACTATACTTTAGTTCCATATAGAGGCTCTTTATGTATGGCGATGTCTTCACTTCCAAATAGTATAGGAAGCCAATTTTTTATAACACAAGCTCATTATTCAGAAGATATGTATAGCTATTTAAAAAATTCTCTACCAGTAAGTTTAATGAATCAGTATAAAGAATATGGTGGTTATTTAAGCTTGTATATGCAATATACAGTATTTGGACAAGTATATGAAGGAATGGATATTATAGATAAAATAGCAGCAGTAGAGACAGATGAAAACGATAAACCAATTACAGATGTAGTAATAGAAAGTATAGAAGTTATAACTTATTAATTATTAAAAATTAATTATTAAAAAAGATTTTTTGATGGTAAAAGCTGTTAGAAAATCTTTTTTTGCTAAAAAATATATTGACTTTAAAACGCCTGTTTGATAATATTAGGTAGAACTTAAAAATACTTATGAGGAGAATTAAATGTTTGCATATATAAAGGGAGAATTAGTAGAAAAAGCATCAAATTATGTAGTTATAGATATAAATGGGATTGGTTTTCAAATATTTGTATCAGATTTAGCAATTTCACAAATAGGAGATATTGGAAATATTGTAAAATTACATACTTACTACTATGTAAGAGAAGATGTAGTATGCTTATATGGATTTTTAAATAGAGAAGAACTTAGAATGTTCGAGCTTTTACTCTCTGTTAGTGGAATAGGTGCAAAGTCTGCTATAGCAACTTTATCTAATATAACGCCTTCTAGTTTTGCTTTAGCGATTATCACAAATAATATAGCAACTTTAACAAAAATTCCACGGAGTTGGAAATAAAACAGCTCAAAGGCTTATATTAGAATTAAAAGATAAAATAAAAACAGAAGAGGCAGTTTGCAAACCATCAGAAGAAACAAAACTAAAAATTGAAGAAAACGAGAATGTAGAAGAGGCTACTGCTGCACTTCAAATACTAGGCTATACCAAAAGAGAAATTGAAAAAGCAATGGAGCATATTTCGGTAGAAAATGCTTCAGTAGAAGAAATAATTCGAAAAGCATTAAGTTTACTTGGAAAATAAATATAAAAGAGGATGTATATGGATTTAAATAAACCTTTAGCTTATAGAGTAAGACCAAGAAAATTAGAAGAATTTGTTGGTCAAGAGCATATTTTAGGAAAAGATAAATTATTATATAGAACAATAAAAGCAGATAGATTATCTAGTATTATACTTTGGGGACCACCACGGCTGTGGTAAAACATCTTTAGCAAAAGTTATAAGTGAGACTACAAAGTATAAATTTACTAAACTAAATGCTGTTACTTCTGGTGTTTCAGATATTAAAAGGGCAGTTGAAGAAGCAGATAATTTACTTCTAAATCCAAGTGGAAAATGTATTTTATTTATAGATGAAATTCATCGTTTTAATAAGCTTCAACAAGATGCACTTTTACCATATGTAGAAGATGGAACTGTTATTTTAATTGGAGCTACTACAGAAAATCCATATTTTGAAGTAAATAAAGCTTTAATTTCTAGGTCAATGGTTATAAAATTAGAACCTTTAAAAACAGAAGATATAGAAAAAATTATAAAAAATGCAATAAATCATCCAGAGGGTCTAGGAAGCTATAAATTAAAAATTTCAGATGAAACTATTAGAAAAATAGCTGAAGTTTCAAACGGAGATGTTAGAACAGCATTAAATGGTTTAGAAATCGCTGTTTTAACTACAAAAATGAACTCAGAAGGTGTAATAGAAATTACAGATGAAATAGCGAGTGAATCTTTAAATAAAAGAAAAGCTGTATTTGATAAATCTGGAGATAGTCATTACGATAATATAAGTGCTTTTATAAAATCTATGAGAGGTAGCGACCCAGATGCTACAGTATTTTATTTAGCTAGAGCAATAAATGCAGGAGAAGATCCAATATTTTTGGCAAGAAGAATTGTAATAGCTGCAGCAGAAGATGTAGGCTTAGCAAATCCTAATGCTTTAGTGGTTGCAAATGCAGCAATGCAAGCAGTAGCAAGTGTAGGAATGCCAGAGGGAAGAATAATATTATCTGAGGCAGCAATTTATGTTGCAAATTCAAAAAAATCAAATGCTGGCTATAATGCTATAAATTCAGCATTAAAAGATGTAGAGACTAAAGACACAGGAACTATTCCAATGCATATAAGAAATGCTCCTGCAGAAGGTATGGAACAATTTGGATATGGGCAAGGCTATAAATATCCACACAATTATCCAGGTCATTGGGTTGAGCAGCAATATCTTCCAGATAAAATGCTGGGTACAAAATATTTTATAAAAGATGAAAATATTGAATAAAACTATATAAATAAAAATTAAATAATCATATACCACTAAAAGATTTTAGTGGTATTTTTATTTTTAAATAAATTTGAATAAATTAAAATTTATTACAAAAAATAATCATATGAAAACAAAAAAATGGAAAATTTTAATAATAGGATTATTATCAGGGGTAATTAGTGGATTTTTTGGAGCAGGTGGAGGATTAGTTTTAGTACCATATATGACTAAAATACTAAAAGAAGATGAAGTTACAGCTAGAGCAACAACAATTATGTGTATATTTTTTATGGTGCTTGCAAGTAGTATATTTTATTTTTATAAATCTGCAATAGACTGGAGCTTGGCTGGGAAATGCATAATTGGAGGAATTATAGGCTCTTTTATAGGTTCAAAATGTCTAGTAAAATTAAATTCAAAATGGCTAGAGATTACTTTTATAATTTTTCTTTTTTATAGCGGTTTTTCATTTTTATTAAAATAAGGGATATAATAAATGAAAGAAATTATATTTGGTATATTATCGGGAATTGTTGCAGCTTTAGGTATGGGCGGAGGAACAATTTTAATTTTACTACTTGGAATTTTTACTGAAATAGAACAGCATTTTATACAAGGTATCAATTTAGTAGTATTTATTCCAACATCAATTGTTGCAATATTGATGAATATAAAAAATAAAACAATTAATTATAAACAAGCTTTACCAATTATAATTCTAGGTATAGTAGGTGCTTTTTTAGGAAGTTTTTTAGCTTTTAAGTTTGATAATAGAATTTTAAAAAAATTATTTGGAATATTTTTACTAATAATAGCAATTTTGGAAACTTATTCATTTTTTAGGCAGTATATAATACAAAAAAAAGAAGATAATAAAAACAAATAGTAATTTTACTATAAAAGTAAAAAATAAGGAGGATAAAAATGAAATTTACAAAAGGTATTATTTTAGGAAGTTTACTTACAGCAGGAGCTATGATGATGTACTCTGAAGGAATAGATACAAACAAAAAGAAAATGATAAAAAAAGGAAAACAATTCGCAAGAAAGATGAAAATTCCTATGTAAAGAAATCCCTAGTTTATTAAATGGAGTGGTAAAATGAAAGTAGACACAAAAATCTACTTTCATTTTTTATGTTAAAATAATATTTGGGAGGTAT